>CAYYOE010000044.1:0-461 GCA_964473055.1 uncultured Rhodobacterales bacterium
CGATCGCGCGCAGCTCGCCGATCAGCGATGCGTTGAAGGTGATCTCGTTGAGGCGACATAGCCGATGCGCTTGATATTCAGGTCGCGGTGTTCCTTTGAGAAGCCAAGCTCGGACGACAGGTGCTTGCGCACAACGTCACCGTCCAGAAGCGTCACCGGGCGGCCGCCCATCTCCATCAGCTTGACCATCATCGCATTGGCGATGGTCGACTTGCCCGAGCCGCTGAGGCCCGTGAAGAACACGGTGAAGCCCTGCTGCGACCGGGGCGGCGAGGTGCGGCGCAGTTCGCGTACCACCTCGGGGAACGAGAACCATTCGGGGATCTCCAGCCCCTCGCGCAGGCGGCGTCGAAGCTCGGTGCCCGAGATGTCGAGAACAGTTGTGCCCTCGGGCACTTCGTTTGCCGGATAGTACTGGGCCTTCTCCTGCACGTAGACCTTGTGCTTGAAGTCGACCATCT
>CAYYOE010000044.1:471-15900 GCA_964473055.1 uncultured Rhodobacterales bacterium
CGTGCTCGGCAAAAAGTTCCTGCGCGTCATAGGGGCCGTAGAAATCCTGCCCCTGGCTGTTCTTGCCCGGACCGGCGTGGTCGCGACCGACGATCATGTGCGTGCAGCCGTGATTCTTGCGGATCAGGCCATGCCAGACTGCCTCGCGTGGGCCGCCCATGCGCATCGCAAGGTTCAGCAGGCTCATCGTCGTCGTGGCGGCCGGGTACTTGTCGAGCACCGCTTCGTAGCAGCGCACGCGGGTGAAGTGGTCGACGTCGCCCGGCTTGGTCATGCCGACCACCGGATGGATCAGCAGGTTTGCTTGCGCTTCCTTGGCGGCGCGGAAGGTCAGTTCCTGGTGCGCGCGGTGGAGCGGATTGCGGGTCTGGAACGCGACGATCTTGCGCCAGCCCATCTTGCGGAAGAAGGCGCGCAATTCGTTGGGCGTATCGCGGCGGGCGCGGAAATCGTAGTGGATCGGCTGCTGGATGCCGGTTACGGGGCCGCCGAGATAGACCGGTCCCGCGATGTTGTGCAGGTAGTGCACCGCCGGGTGGGCGAGATCGTTCGCTCCGAAGACCTTCTCGGCCTCGCGTGCCTTGTTCGGGACCCACTTGTCGGTAACGCTGAGGATGGCGAGTATCACGCCTTCCTGGTCGCGCAGCGCGATGTCCTGCCCGGGCTCGATCCCTTCGGCGAATTTCTCGCTGACGTCGAGCGTGACGGGTATCGGCCAGAGTGCGCCCGAAGCGGTGCGCAAGTTCTCCACGACCGAGTCGTAGTCGGCCTCGGTGAGGAAACCCTTGAGCGGGTTGAATCCGCCGTTCATCAGGAGTTCGAGGTCGCATATCTGGCGAGGCGTCAGATCCCACGACACGAGGTCGCCCGCATCGTGCTTCAGCTTCTGGGCGGATTCATGGGAAACGTACAGCTCCGGAATCGGAGACAGGTTGGAAGAGATCATCGGTAAGTGTTCCTGCTTTGCAAAGCGCGCGTTTCGGGTGCGGCCTCCACCCAGGCCGAACCCCGGCGTGCCTTACGCGCGGTCCACTTGAAATGCAAGGCATCGCTGCGTTGCAGCATTGGCAACGATCGCCGCATGGCTTCAACCGCCAAGGCGATGCAGGTTGCGCGCCCTGACCTCTGCCGCGGCGTCGTCATAGAGGAACGGCAGGAATGCAAAGCGGCGCCCGCGCCTGACCGCGCTGACCTTGTGCAGCAGCGAACAGGAGAACACCACCGCTCCGCCCGCCGGAGCCTTGAAACCGCGCGTCCCATACTCGGGGAATGACACCTCTCCCCCTTCGAAGCCGTCGTTCAGGTTGATCGAGACGGCAAAGCGGCGGTGGGCGGTGCCGGATGTGGTGTTGTCACGGTGCGCCGCGAAATGCCCACCCTCCTCGGCATCGTAGCAAGACACGATGTAACGCTCCATTCGCGTCACGTGGAACTGGTGGACCTTGGCGATCTCGGGAACCACTCGCCTTAGAATTCGGCTCTGCAGGAGAGCGATCAGCTCCGGGTCGGTGATCGTGGTGTCGCGGCGGCTCTTGTGGCGGGGGTCGTTCAGGCCGACCGTCCGACCGTCGATTTCACGCATGAAGCCCGAAGTTTCGCCTCCGGCAGAGTCGTATAGCGCGACCAGGCGGTCACAGAGCTCGGGCTCGAACACCCGGGGCAGGTAGAGGACAGGGGCCTGCAGTTCGATGCCGGCAAAGCGGTTCGGCGGGGGCAGGGCCTCGAGACAGGCGAGCAACCGGCCAATGTCCGAAGCGTCCGGCTCAAACGGGATGATCTCGATCAGCCGCAGCGTCGGATCGGCCACGACCCATATCGGGCGCTTCGGACCTGCGTCGGGCGCTTCGGGCGCAGCGCCGTAGAGCCGGCTCACCGCCAGGTCGTGATCCCAGAACACCCGGCAGCCGGGCACACGGTTGGTCAGGCGCGTGCAGGTTTCGTCATCGGGGTCGGTCGAAACCAGAAAGGCGCTGGCGAATAGATCGTCGAAGAGATCGGGCCGGGCGGCGATCGCGGCGATGGCGCCCTGAGCCTCGGGGCGGTCGGCGCTGTGCAGGAAGCACAGGACGAGGTAGCGCCCGGCCGCAGTGTCGAATGCAAAGCGCGGATTGGTGGGCGAACGCGCGGTGAAGGACGGGGCAGGTTCGCCGGAGGCAAGGGCACGGTATCGGGGCATCGGTCCTCGTAAGTGTGGGGCGGAAAGTGTGCCCGCACTACCCGTTTGCGGTCAACAGAAGGTTGACCGGACATCCGGCGGGCACTGCACCTATTCCGCCGCCTTCTCCATCCGGGCGTCCTGCGCCGCCAGCCAACGTTCGGCCTCCAGTGCCGCCATGCAGCCCATTCCTGCACTTGTCACGGCCTGCCGGTAGACGTGGTCGGTGATGTCGCCGGCCGCGAAGACACCGGGGATCGTTGTCTCCGTGGTGCCTGGCTTCACCTTGACGTAGCCGCCGTGGTGCAATTCGAGCTGGTCCTTCACAAGTTCCGACGCCGGCGCATGGCCGATCGCCACAAAGAACCCTGCGCAGGGAACGTCCTGCGTGGAACCGGTCGCGACGTTGCGCGCACGCACGGCGGTGACGCCGCTACCGCCCGGCTCGCCGAGGACGTCGATCACCTCGTGATCCCAGATCACGCTAATCTTGGGATGCTTGAACAGGCGGTCCTGCATGATCTTCTCGGCACGGAAGCTGTCGCGTCGGTGGATCACGGTCACCTTCGAGGCGAAATTCGTCAGGAACAGCGCTTCCTCGACCGCGGTGTTTCCCCCTCCCACCACCACGATTTCCTTGCCGCGATAGAAGAACCCGTCGCAGGTCGCGCATGCCGAGACGCCGAAGCCCTTCAGGCGCTCCTCGTTCGGCAGGCCCAGCCACTTCGCCTGAGCGCCGGTCGCCAGGATCACGGCGTCGGCGGTATAGGTTGTCCCACTGTCGGCATTGGCCACGAACGGCCGCACCCCGAGGTCGAGTTGCGTGATGTAGTCCATCACGATCTCGGCCCCCATGGCCTTGGCGTGCGCCTCCATCCGCACCATCAGATCCGGCCCCAAGACATGCGTGTCGCCCGGCCAGTTCTCGACTTCGGTCGTGGTGGTCAGTTGCCCGCCGGGCTGGAGCCCCTGGATCAGGAGCGGATTCAGCATCGCCCGCGCAGAATAGACGGCGGCGGTATATCCGGCAGGGCCCGACCCGATGATCAGTACGCGGCTGTGCTTGGTCTGGCTCATCCCACTGCTCCCAACGACGATACCTACCGCATATAGACGTCGCCCGGCCGGACCGGAAGCCCTGCAGGGCCGCCATGCACGTTCGGAAAGTTGTCGTAGCGTGAAACTTTATTGCGCCGGGAGGGTCTCTGACGTAAAGAACGCCAAACGAAGAGCGGGGGAACCATGCCGGGTATGCGTCTCGATCCGATCGATCGCAAGATTCTGGCCGAATTGCAGGCGGATGGGCGCATGACCAACGTGGAGCTTGCCCGCCGCGTCGGCATCTCGGCGCCGCCTTGCCTGCGACGCGTCCGCACGCTCGAGGAGCAGGGGTACATCCGTGGCTACCATGCCGATGTCGACCCGCGCGAACTGGGCTTCGAGGTGCAGGTCTACGCCATGGTCCGGTTGCACAGCCAGGCCGAGGCCGACCTGTCTGCCTTCGAGGCGCTGTGCCGGGCCTGGCCGCTCGTGCGCGAGTGCCACATGCTCAATGGCGAGATCGATTTCATCCTCAAGTGCGTTTCGCCTGACCTTTCGACCTTCCAGACCTTCCTGACCGAGCAACTGACCGCCGCGCCAAACGTGGCGAGCGTCAAGACCAGCCTCGTGATCCGGGGGGCCAAGGACGAGCCCGGTGTGCCCTTCGATGTGCTGGAAGCGCGTTTGGCCAAGCAGACCTGACGTCAGGCGGCCCGTGACGGGTCGAACTCGCCCGCGTTGAGGCGCGGGTGGGCAAGGCGGCCGAAGTCGCCGATGTCATCCATTCCCGGGAAGAACGAGAGCAGCAGCGCAATGAGATCGGGGCTCTCGCGCCCGGTGAGACCCGGTCCGGGATGAAAGCTCTCCACCTCCACGCCGTTCACTCGCAACGTCACCTGTGTCTCGAAAGCGATGTGATAGAGTTCGGTCGGTGCGGTGACTTGCAGGCGGAATACGCTTTCCCCATCCTCGAAGTCAGCCACGGGAACGAAAGCGCGGCCACCGGGCGCGCTGCGCACTGGGCGCAGGAGCCTGGCCGAAGGACCGACAAGCAGGTCGGGCATTGGGCGGTCCGGTCCGAAGCTGTCCGCGGCGATGCGGAACACCGGGGTCTGAGCGTCCAGGGGAGGCACGGTCGTTGCGCCCACCCAGAGCACCGGCATCGGTCCATGCGCGGAGGTATGGATTCGATCGCCAGGCACGAGATCCTCGATCGCGACGGGGCCTGTGACGGACGTCACGAGTGAGCCGCGGGTGAAGGCGCTGAACGCGTCGGCCAGGAGCGCGAAGGCCGGAAGGGCCCGCGCAACCCGCACCACAGCTCCCTCGGCGTCGAGCGCTCTCGCCTCGAACCGGCGCGGGTTCGGAAGCGGCGAAACGGGCACGCGGTCGGGTCGGGCAGCCATCGGCTGCCGCCCCGGTACTGCAACGGTGCCAGTCGCGTAGAGCGACGCCGGCCGGTGGGTCTGTGTCATGCGCCAGTCCTTTCGGCGGTCACAACCGCATCGGCCCCCACCGGATGCAGCCAACTATGGGCGCAAGAATAGGCGGGAATGCGGCGGGATTGGCAATCTATCGCGTCCGACACGCGCCTGATGGTCTACGATCGTCCGCATACACTGCCATTGTCCACTGTTCCGGGAAGGTCCCGCCCTGTTTCGATTCGGCCCTCCGGCGGCATTCACCGTGTGGCGCCGTCAGGCCGCCCGTAGCCGTTCCAAGAGCTGCCGGCGGCGCTGTCCACGTTCCCAAGGCAGCGCTCCAAGCGGCGCGGCGCTCTCGCTCAGGATCCACCTCATCCAGCGGCGCGGTTCGTTCATCGTCCTGTCCTCGTGTCGGGTCTCTCTGGACCGGGAAATCCAATGCTTCCAGTTTGAGACCGGATTTGCGGCCTGAGCACGGCGGCTGCCATGCAAAATGGCTGCATCCCGAAGATGCAGCGGCGGCGGATTGTGTCGCGCACCTTATCGCGCCCGAATGTTCGATTTGTCCTGTATTTTCCAAGCTGGGAGAGTGCCGCGAAGAAACAGAAAGCCATACCCGGTTGTACTGTTTCCAACAACCTGAGGCCAAAGGATGGCAACTCTTGCCGCAATTCTTCCACATTTCCAGCAGTCGCCTAGAGTCGGATCGCCGATAGCAGGCGACCATAGTCGGCTTCGGATTCGTGCACGCTCCGACGATAGGAGTAGAACCGCAGCGGGTCGGAATAGGTGCAATGTCGGGTCCATTCGGCCTGCCCGACTCCCGCCTCGCGCAACCGGTGCAGACCGAAGGCCGGCAGGTCGAACTGCATCCGCTCGCCTTCGCCGGCCGAGAAGAAGCGTCCGTAGTCGCGGTCAGCGTCGAGGAAGCGCTCGAAGAATTCCGGCCCCACTTCGTAGGCGCGCTGGCTGATCGTCGGGCCGATCACCGCGGCGATCCGCTCGCGCCGCGCGCCAAGGCTCACCATGGCACCGACCGTCGCCTCCAGCACACCGGTGAGAGCGCCTTTCCAGCCTGCGTGCGCGGCCCCGATGACGCCAGCCCGGAGGTCGGCGAGCAGCACCGGCTGGCAGTCGGCCGTAAGAACCCCAAGCGCAAGGCCCGGCGTCGCCGTCACCAGCGCATCGGCCTTGGGGCGCAACCCCGTCACGGGGCCAGCGACGCAGAGCACGTCGGCCGAGTGAACCTGATGTACTGTAACGAGCGCATCGGCCGCCACGCCAAGGTCGTCGGCGGCACGGGTGCGGTTGATCGCGACGCATTCGGCCTGGTCGCTCGACCCCGGCCCGCAGTTCAGGCCGGCGAAAATGCCCGACGACGCGCCACCCTTCCGGGTGAAGAACCCGTGAGCAAGGGGCGCGAGACTGGCGGAGGTGATCCGTTCAAGGGTCATGCGAAACCGGGCGGCGGAGGGTGTGCGGGGGGATGAAATGCGATCGCCTTGAAGACAGTTCCCATTTCCGACGGGTCGGTCAAGCGGTGCCATGCCGCCAGGTGTCTCGCGCGAGCCTCTCCGTCCAGACGTTCCGCCAGCGCAGCGGCCCGCGCGGCGATGCCCAGCCGTCCAAGCAGGACGCCTTGCGGCACGACGTCGGTGGCGGCGGCGGGGGTGGCCGCGGTCGCGAGCGCACCGAAATCCACATGCGCGGTCAGATCAGCGAGGCCCGGCTCGGCCAGCGGATCGGCGAACGCGTGCGCCTTGACCGCCTGGAGCGTGTCGCCCAGCGATCGCATGCCGCCGTAGTCCAGGATCAGCGCCGCGCCCCCGTGCGTGGCAATCCGCCGCCCGATCTCGCCCGCGATGGGAGCGGCAGCAGGACAGATCTCCACGACATCGCCGTCCCGCGTTTCGGAATGCCGGTGCGCCAGGGCCGCGACATCGGTGGGGTCGGTCAGGCCGAACCTCAGTGTCTCCGTCGTCTCGAGCCCGATCACCCGCTCTCGCCATCCGCCTCTGTCGCGCAGAAACTGGCGGATCGGCAGGGCGTCGAAGAATTCGTTGGCCACGAGGTAGAGCGGGCCCTCCGGCAGTTCTTCAACGTGGCCGTGCCAGGTCGCGCCCGCTCCGGCGAGCGTTTCGGATTGCCGTGCGCGCAACGTCGGCGACGCCTCGACGAGATGCACGTTGATCGCTGCCCGGAACGCCGGCAGTGCCCGCGCCGCCCGCAGCATGTCGGCCATCAGGGTCCCGCGCCCCGGCCCCAGTTCCGCGAGGATCAGAGGGTCAGGCGCGCCCTGGTCCATCCAGGCCTGCGCGAGGCACAGGCCGAGAAGCTCGCCGAACATCTGGCTGATCTCGGGAGCCGTCGTGAAATCACCTGTCGCGCCCAGCGGGTCGCGCGTCGTGTAGTAACCGTGGTCAGGGTGCAGCAGGCACTCGGCCATGTACTCCGCCACCGTGATCGGCCCCGTGGCGGCGATCCGCCGTGCGATCACCCGTCCCAGAGGCGTCATGCCTGCCGCCGCAGCGCCACGGCAATCAGGGCCAGTCCGGCGAGAAGCATCGGCAACGACAGCACCTGTCCCATCGTCAGCCCCAGCGTCTCCGAGAACCGCACCACGTGACCGGCCGGGTTTTCGGCGGTGATGTACTGCGCGTCCGCCTGCCGGAACATCTCGACGAAGGCCCGCGCCGCACCGTATCCCGCGAAGAACAACCCCGCGACTAGGCCAGGCAGTTTCAGCCCGCCTCGCGCGACGACCCACAGCAAGACAACCCCCAGCAGCAGCCCTTCAAGTCCCGCCTCGTAGAGCTGCGACGGGTGGCGGGCGCAGGGCACCGGCCAAAGCGGCCCGCAGTCCTGCGCCGCTTCGCCGGGAAACACGACCGCCCAGGGCACATCCGAGGGTCGGCCCCAAAGCTCGGCGTTGATGAAGTTCGCGATCCGCCCGAACAGCAAGCCGGCGGGGGTCGCCACCGCCATCAGATCGGCCAGCGACAGGGCGGGAACGGCGTTGCGCCGCGCAAAGAGCGCCGCGGCCACGACAACGCCGAGAAGCCCGCCATGAAAGGACATGCCGCCCTCCCAAACCGCGAGGATCTCGAGCGGGTTCTGCAGGTAGTAGCCGGGTCGGTAGAACAGCACGTAGCCCAGCCGCCCGCCAAGGATGATGCCGAGGATGGTGCCGGTCAGAAGTTCCTCCACCTGGGCCGGCTGCATCGGTGCGGCGTCGCCGCGCCAGAGGGCGGGCCGCTTGACCAGTGCCACTGCGATCCTCCACCCCAGCAGGATGCCCGCGATGTAGGCGAGCGCATACCAGCGCAGCGCGAACTCGAACCCGCCGATCCCGATCGTGAAGATCTCGGGCGCGATGTCGGGGAAAGGAAGGACAGCCTGCATTACGGGTGTCTCGCCGCCGCCTGCGGCGAAGTCAACCGTCTGCCCGGACTTGTGTCCCGCAGCGTCACGGCCCATATCTCGGGGCAACCGGAGGTGCGACCCATGCAGACCCGCAACAAGCTGTTCGACGATCTTTCGCAACTGATGACCAACGCAATGGGTGTGGCGCAGGGCGCGCGCGACGAGGCCCAGACGGCGATGAAGGGCATGATGGACCGCTGGCTCGCGGACCGCGATTTCGTCACCCGCGAGGAATTCGACGCAGTGCGCTCCATGGCGCAAAAGGCGCGTGAGGAGAATGCCGAACTGCGCGCCCGCATCGAGGCGCTGGAAGCCTCGGCCAAAGGCGGGAAGGCGGGCTGAAACTCGGCGCCAGACACACCGAAAGTGTCAAGAAACCTTAACAAATCATTGATTTTTGGGGTCGTTCTGCCAGATGCGGCGGTCCCGGACGGACAATCCACACTTTCTTGACCTCATGGCCCCACTTTGTCCTTTACAGGAGTCTGGCCATGCCCCACCATATTTCGTAGGGGCATGGCGCGGGCAACGCCTGTCCTTGTAAGCCACCCAGCCCCTAGTGGGCGCGCTGCCTGCAGGGGGCTATAACAACAGAGGCTGGGGCTGATGGCGCTTTCAGAGCAGTATCTGAACACGGACGACCTGCATCCGATCGACGTCGTCGAGACGCTGGCGGAGCACCACGACTGGGACTTCGACCGTGTGACCGACGACCAGATCGCCATGGCTGTGGAAGGCCAGTGGCGCACCTATTCGATCACTCTTGCATGGTCGGCCCAGGACGAGACGCTGCGGCTCATTTGCACCTTCGAGATGGACCCGCCGGAGGGCCGGCTTCCCGCGCTCTACGAGGCGCTCAACAAGGTGAACGACACCTGCTGGGCCGGGGCCTTCACCTACTGGCATGAACAGCGGCTGATGGTCTGGCGTTACGGCCTCGTTCTCTCGGGGGGGCAGATCGCCAATCACGACCAGGTCGACCGGCTGATCGGCACCGCCGTCGGCACGGCCGAACGGTTCTACCCGGCGTTCCAGCTCGTCACCTGGGGGGAACGCAGCGTTGCCGACTCGATGCAGGTCGCCATTGCGGAGGCCTACGGCCGCGCCTAACCTCGTCCCCCGGAACAGGGGGAGGGGCGACCCATGGACATGGATGATCTCCGCCGCCGGGGGCTCGTTCTCCTCGGCTGCGGCAAGATGGGGTCGGCGATGCTCGAGGGCTGGCTTGCCGCGGGGTTGCCACCCCGATCTGTCGCGGCAATGGAGCCGCGCCCCACTGATCGGCTGAGGGACCTCTCGCTCCAGGGCCTCTCGCTGAACGTCACGCTGCCCGAGACGCCCGCGGTCGTCCTCGTCGCAGTCAAGCCGCAGATGATGTCCGAGGCGCTGCCCTCGCTCGCCGGTTTCGGTGGCGGCGGTACTCTCTTCGTGAGCGTCGCGGCAGGGACGCGCATTAGCTTCTACGAAGGCGTTCTCGGACCCGGCACGCCCGTTGTGCGGGCCATGCCGAACACCCCCGCCGCGATCGGGCGCGGCATCACCGCAATCTGCGGCAACGCCGCCGCCACGGCCGCTCACCTCGCGCTCGCCGAGACGCTGCTTTCCGCCGTGGGCCAGGTCGTCCGCCTCGACGGCGAGCACCAGATGGATGCCGTCACCGCCGTTTCCGGGTCGGGTCCGGCCTATGTCTTCCACCTGATCGAGACGCTCGCCGCGGCGGGCGAGTCCGAGGGCCTGCCACCCGGACTGGCGATGCAGCTTGCCAAGGCCACCGTCGCCGGCGCCGGAGCTCTGGCCGAAGCTGCTGATGAAGACCCCGCGCAGCTCCGCGTCAATGTCACCTCGCCGGGCGGTACCACTGCAGCGGCGCTCGCGGTCCTGATGGACGCCGAGACCGGCTTCCCCGCGCTCCTGTCGCGCGCCGTCCGCGCCGCCGCTGCGCGGGGGCGCGAACTCGGGGGCTGATCCTCCCTCATCGTCACGCTACCTCGCGCGGAACCGAAAGGAACCACATGACCACGATCGCCTTCGATGACTTCCTCAAGGTCGATATCCGGGTGGGCCGGATCGTCGAGGCTGAGCCCTTCCCCGAGGCGCGAAAACCTGCCTACAAGCTGCGCATCGACTTCGGCCCCGGGATCGGCATCAAGCGCTCCTCTGCACAGATCACCCGTCACTACACCATCGACCAGCTTGTTGGCCGACAGGTCCTTGCCGTCGTGAATTTCCCCCCACGCCAGATCGGCCCAGTCACGTCCGAGGTCCTGACCCTCGGCGTGCCTGACCCGGATGGCGAGGTCGTGCTTATCGGCCCCGGCCATGACGTTCCCCTCGGAGGAAAGCTGTACTGATGAAAGTCCTGATCACCCGACGCCTGCCCGACAGCGTGCTTGACGCCGCCCGGGCCCGCCTCGACGTCACCTTCCGCGACGACACGAGGCCGATGACCGAAGACGAATGCGTGGCCGCGCTTGAGACCTATGACGCGATCCTGCCCACGCTGGGCGACGCTTTCCGCGCCCCTGCATTCGCGCGCGTCCCCACGCCCCGCGCCAAGTTGCTGGCGAACTTCGGGGTTGGCTACAACCACATCGATGTTCCCGCCGCCCGCGCGGCGGGGCTTGCGGTCAGCAACACACCGGGCGCCGTCACCGACGCCACCGCCGACATCGCCATGACGCTGATCCTCGCCACCGCCCGCCGCGCGGGCGAAGGCGAGCGGTTGGTGCGCGCGGAGAAATGGGAAGGCTGGCACCCGACCCAGATGCTTGGCCTGCACGTCACCGGCCGGACCGTCGGCATCATCGGCATGGGCCGCATCGGCAAGGCCATCGCGCGCCGCTGCCACTTCGGCTTCGACATGGAGGTCGTGTTCCACAACCGCAGCCGTGTCGCTGACCCGGGCCTTCCGGCCCGCCAACTCGGCAGCGCCGAAGAGGTGGCCGCGGCAGCCGACATCGTCGTGGCCGCGGTGCCAGGCGGGGCCGAAACGAGGCACCTGATCGGTGCGTCAGTCTTCGCTGCGATGCGCCCGCATGGCATCTTCGTCAACATCGCGCGTGGCGACGTCGTGGACGAGGCGGCCCTGATCGCCGCGCTACAGGCCGGGACGATCGGCGGCGCAGGCCTCGACGTCTACGAGTTCGAGCCGAAGGTGCCTGCAGCACTCATCGCGATGGAGAACGTTGTGCTCCTGCCTCACCTCGGCACCGCCGCGCTCGAGGTCCGCGAGGCGATGGGCATGATGGCAGTCGACAATCTCATCGCCTTTGCAGAAGGGCGTCCGCTGCCCAACTCGGTCTGAGGCGGCGCCCTCATCGCTGCGCTCCTCGCGCGCCCCGCAAACCTTGGGAGATGCACGACGGGCTCAGCGCGCCGGCGGAACCCGCGACGCGAGAAGCGCAGCGACGAGCGCTACTGCGCCAAGCAGGCCATACATCGTCCCCCAGCCGAAGCCGTCCACGGCCCGCCCAAGGATTGGCGGCGCCGAGAGGTAGCCGATGTAGGCCAGCCCCGTGGCCAGCGCGAGCGCACGCCCCCGGTTCTCCTCATCGTGCCGCTTGGCGACAGACCGAAACACCGCAGGCTCCACCGGACCGATCCCGATCCCCGCGAGGAAGAATCCGGCAAGCGCCACCCAGGGGTTGCCCGCAACGGCCAGAACCACGAAGCCCGGCAGGGCAATCAGAGCGAAGCGTGCGAGGATCGCCATGTCGCGCATCCGTGCCTCCAGCCGGTGCGCGACCAGCCGCCCTGTCGTCAGCCCCAGTGTGATCGCCGCCGCAGCAAGGCCGCCCAGCGTCGCGCTGCCGCCAAGCTCCGCTTCCATGAAGATCGCCGACCAGACATGCGCGCCGCCTTCCATCGTGGCGCCCATCGCCGCCAGCGCGCCGAGCAGGATCACCACCGGCCCCAGCCGCACCCGCCCGCGGCCGTCCTTCGCGGTACCCGCGCGCTGGTGCCGCCCGGCCCGCCATTCGAGTGCCGCCGCGCAGAGGAATATCCCCGCGATGGGCAGGAACAGATGCGCAGGTGTCGCGCCCATGTCGCGCAGCGCGCCCGTGGCCGCCGAACTCAGCAGCATCGAGAACGGGAACAGCGCGTGGACCCGATTGAACAGTCGCGCGTCGAGGTCGGTTTCGATCCGTGCCACCCGCATGTTGAGCGCAATGTCCAGCGCACCGGAGGCCCCGCCGGCAAGGAACAACCCCGCCGCGAGCGACCAGGGTCCGCCCGCGAGCCCGAGCACCGACATCCCGGCAGCGAACAGGGCAAAGCTCACCGGAACGGCGAGCGCCTGCACCCGGTGCAAAACCCGCCCGAGCAGTTGCATGGCGACGATCCCGCCAATGGATTGCGCCGCGAGCAGAAGGCCGAAGGCCCCGGCATCGAGCCCTGAAATCGCCTGGAAGGCGGGGAAACTGGCCACCAGCGCGCCCCAGTAGATCCCCGCGACACCATAGGCGGTGAAGATCGAGGCCAGTTGCAGGCGTGCCGGCGCCGGGGTCACGGCGCGGTCATGGCCGCGCCGCGGCCCGGTCGCCCACCGCCTCGCGCCAGTGGCGGCGACACAGGCTCTCGTAGGTCTCGTTGCCACCGATCACCACCTGTGCGCCTTCGGTCAGTGCGCGGCCATCAGGCCCCTTGCGCACCACCATCGTCGCCTTCTTCCCGCAATGGCAGATCGTGCGCACCTCGCGCATCTCGTCCGCGAGCGCCAGAAGCGCCGCCGATCCGGGGAACAGCGCGCCGCGGAAGTCCACCCGCAGCCCGTAGCACATGACCGGCACGCCCAGATCATCGACCACCCGCGCAAGGTGCCAGACCTGCTCGGCCGTCAGGAACTGTGCCTCGTCGAGAAAGATGCAGTCGCATGGACCGTTTCGCAGGCGCGCGGCGATCGTCGCGAACAGATCGGACTTGTCATCAAAGGTATCGGCCTCGGCCCCGATTCCGATCCGGCTCGCGATCCGTCCCGGTCCCGCCCTGTCGTCGAACCGTGCGGTCAGGAGATACGTGGACATCTCCCGCTCGACATAGTTGTGCGACGCCTGCAGCAGTGCCGTCGACTTGCCCGCGTTCATCGTCGAGAAATGGAAGTAGAGCTTGGCCATGCTGGCCCGATTAGCCCGCGCCCCGCCGCGCGGCAAGTGGCACCGCAGCGGCAGGGGGAGCGAGCGACGGAACGGGTCCGTGGTGGCATCCGCGAGAGTCTCTCTCCCGCACCGTCGCTCAGGATCAGGTCCGCCGCGCGTCTGTCCGGTCGGGGACCCGCGCGCACCCTCCTGCGCGGACGCAGCGGACCCAACCCATCCGGCAGAGGGAACATGCCGGTCACTCGAAACTGCTCCGTTACCCTCGGAGCCGCGCAAACGTTGGCATCGCCGGGGCTTGCTGGTAATGGGAATTTCGGGGGACCTTTCCCCTGTGTCATGGGGTGAGGCGCGGGATGGCGGGGATCGAGGGCTATCTCAAGAAGCATACCGAGGCGCTCGTAAAGGATGTCGGCATCGAGGCGGCCTGCGAGCTCACCGGCAAGTCGAAAGCCACACTCGGCCGATACTATTCCGACGCCGAGGAACACGCCGACCGGTTCATGCCCGTCGACACCGTCGCCCAGCTCGAGGCGGCGGCGTCGTTTCCGCATGTGACCACCGCGCTCGCCGACCTTCGCGGGATCACGCTGAGCTATGAGCCCACCCAAGCGAACGATCGCAAGCGCGGCGGGATCAACCAGGACGTGGTCGTGCTATCGCAACGGTTCGCGCAGTTGATGGCCGAGTACCACGAGTCGATCCTCGACGGGCGCATCACGGCAAACGAAGCGCGCCGGATGCTGCGCGAGACGCTCGCGATTCAGCAGGTGCTGCTTGAGATGAAACTCAATCTCGAGGACGAAGCAGGCTGATCGTCGCCGTTCCGGGGACAGTCCTCATGTCGGGCCGGCGCTGTTTCCAGGACGGTTCGTGGCCCCTTCGGGACGCCATGAAATCACCCCAATTCCGATCCATCGTCGCCGCGCTGGCGGGAATCACCGGCCGGTGGGCTGTGCCGCAGGAGCGGATGCCGGGCTGACCAGACTATTGTGTTTTATCAGTTTTCCCGACCGCGTAGCCAGCCCGAGGAGTGATGATGTCCTGCACCAGACCGGCCGCCACGGTGGCCCTCTTAGCGATGCTTGCCGGCTGCGGCGGTGGCGGCACGAGCGGTGGGGCCAGCTACCAGTCGCTCCTCGCGACCTATGCCGATCTACAGGCCCGGACTCCGGCGACCGCAACAGATCCGGCCGCGCTGCCCACGTCGGGCGGTGCGCAGTTCGCTGGTGTGGCACGATACAATCTCGACAATTCCAGCAGCACGCTTGCCTCCGAGGTGACGCTCGACGCGATCTTCGGGGCCGGTCAGACCATGACGGGGACGCTGACGAACTTCTACCTCAAGATCGACAATGGTCCCGTGGTGCCAATGACCGGAACGCTCGTGCTGACTCCAGCAGGGCCGGGGTTCCCCGCGGGGAGCAACACCTTCGCGGTGAAACCCCAGGGAACCATCGGCACGGCCGGCTTCTCGATGACCTTCGACGAGGCCCAGGGGCTTCCAGGAAACCTGATCGGCGAGTTTCGCGGTCCTGACGGGCAGTTCGTCACCGGGCCGGTCCAGATCGGAGGTTTCGTGAACGGAGCGCCCGAGCTCCGTCTGCTCACTGGCGACTTCTACGCCGAGCGGCAATAGGCCGAAAGGCGCGCGGAAACCCGCCCGGTCGTCCTTCGGGTCGGTTTGCTTAACCTTTCCGCGCTAGGCAAGATGTCGATCTTGCAGGAACGCGCGGAGCGCATCATGGACGAGGCAACGGACCGGGTCTTCGACCTTCTGGCAGCACTGGTCGAGGTGACGGCTGGCGCGGGCTATCCGCGCACCTCCGAAACCATCGAGGCCGCGCTCGACGTGCTCCTCGAGGAGCAGGGACTCACCACGCCGCGCCTCGCCCCTCCCGATGCTCTGCCGCCTGGGATCGGCGCACCTGCCAACACCCCCGCCGCCCCGCCCGATCGGGTGGCCCTGTCGTTCCGGTCCGAGCGGCGGGCAGAGGCCGCGCGCGCGTTTCTGGCGCGCCACGGCCGGGCCTGAGGACCCTGCCGGAGATGGCCTTGTCGTCAGGACAAGGGCCCCGACCATGCCCAGTCCTTAGCCCTGCAACGTCCGCACCGCCACCTCACCTTCCCGCCGGCTCTCCATCGCCGCCACCGCCGCAATCGCCGCGTTCGCCGTCGTGAAGTAGGGGATCTTGTCGTACAGCGCGACCGCGCGGATCTCGCGACTGTCTTCCACCGCCTGCGCGCCCTCGGTCGTGTTCAGCACGAGCGCGATCTCGTCGTCCTTCATGCG
>CAYYOE010000045.1:0-15706 GCA_964473055.1 uncultured Rhodobacterales bacterium
CCGCCAGAACCTCGTCCACATGCCCCGGGACCTTCACCTTGTGCCAGGCGCGCGCAACCTTGCCGCTGCCGTCGATCAGGAAGGTCGACCGCTCAATTCCCATGTATTTCTTGCCGTACATGCTCTTTTCCGCCCAGACGCCGTAGCGCTCGCAGACGTCGGATTCCTCGTCCGATGCGAGGATCAGGTTCAGGCTGTGCTTGGCCAGAAACTTGTCATGGCTCTTCACGCTGTCTTTCGACAGACCAACGACGACGGCACCTGCTGCCGCGAAGTCTTCGGCGGCAGCGGTAAAGTCCTTGGCCTCGACCGTGCATCCCGAGGTGTCGTCCTTGGGGTAGAAGTACAGCACCACGGCCTTCGGGCGCAGCGCCGACAGCGTAACCTCGCCGCCGCCATCGCGGGGCAGGGTGAAATCCGGGGCGGTGTCACCGGCATCGATCATCTCACGCATTCCTTGTTGGGTTTCTTCCGGAATGCGTTCTAGACCGGACTGGGCAGAGTTAAACCCCCGCACGGCATGCGGGAGGCGGCAAGGGGCAACGGCGGGCAAGTGACGACGGCGGCGGAAGACAGCGGCAGGGCACGGCGGCGTCGCAGGCCGTTGCGCAGGCTGGGCGTCTGGACCCTGGTCACGCTTGCGGCCTTCACCCTGCTGTCCGTGATCGCCGTGCTCGCCCTGACCGGGCGCACCCTGCCGCTGCCGGGCGCGTTGACCCGTCTGGCCGAGACCCGGCTGGAAGCGGCCTTCGCGCCGTATCAGTTGACCATCGGCGGCGGCGATGTCGTCGTCAACCGTGACGGCACGCCCCGGGTTGCCCTGAGCGAGGTCACGATCGCGGGGCCGGGGGGCGAGGAACTGGTAAGGGTCGCGCGTCTGCGCGCGCGGCTGGCGCCCGAACGGCTGATGCGGGGGCAGGTGGTCCCCACCGTCTTCGAACTGTCGGGGGGAGAGATCCGCCTGCGCAGGCGCGCCGATGGCGAGTTCGACCTGGTCCTGGGCGGCGGCTTCGCCGGGCAGGGGTCGGTTTCCGAACTGCTCGACAGACTGGACCAGGCGACCTCGCCCGGCGCGCCCCTGGCTGCGCTTGACCGGGTGGTGGCGGACGGGCTGACCATCACGCTGGAGGATGCGCGATCGGGCCGTGTCTGGACGGTCACGGACGGCCGGGTGGACTTGCGGCAATCGGCAGAGGCGTTGACGCTGACCGTCACGGCAGAGGTGTTCAACGGAACCGAAACGCTGGCTGGCCTGGAAGCGCGGTTCGAAAAGGAAAAGGGCACGCCTGGCGCCAGTCTCGAGGTCGAGTTCCGCGATGCCACAGCCCAGGATATCGCGCAGCAAACGCCGGTTCTTGCGGCGCTGGCTGTGCTGGATGCACGGGTCTCGGGAACCCTTCAGGCCAGGTTTGGCGCTGTGCAGTCCGACCGCGCCGGCCTTGCGGGGACGGACGGGCTGGTTGCCCTGTCCGGGACGCTCGATCTGGGGGCCGGGGCGCTGAACCCGGTTGCCGGGGCTGCGCCGGTGGCGTTCCGGGCCGCGCGGGTCGGGTTCGCCTACGACGCAGACGAGGCGCGGATCGACCTGTCGGACGTGACCGTGGACAGCGACATCGTATCGGCCAGCGCCGAAGGGCGCCTGTGGCTGACGGATGTTCAGAATGGCTGGCCGGGGGGGCTTGTCGGGCAGGTTCGGCTGTCGGACGGCGAGGTGCATGCCGAAGGACTACCCGCAACGATGAGGATCGATGCGGGATGGCTCGATTTCGCGTTGGCGCTGGATCCGTTCACGCTGCGGGTCGGTCAGGTGACGCTCCGCCACGGCGACAGCCGATTGACCGGCCAAGGACGTGCCGTTGCCGGTCGGGACGGCTGGCAAGTGGCGGTCGACCTGTCGGCGGACAGGATCGCCACGGCCGAGGTGCTGGGGCTTTGGCCGGTTCATCTTTTGCCCGGCACGCGTGACTGGGTGGACCGCAACGTGCTGACCGGCGGGATCACCCAGGCCAACGCGGCATTGCGGTTGGTCCCCGGCAGCAAGCCCGGCTGGGCGTTGGAATTCCGGTATGCCGATGCGACAGTGCGCGTGCAGCCCGATCTGCCGCCGGTCGAGCAGGCACGGGGGCGTGCCGTCATCGATCCCGACGGGCGTTTCGTGCTGGTGGTGGACGAAGGCTTGATGGCGGCCCCGGCCGGCGGTCTGCTTGACGCCTCCGGAACGGCCTTTGCCATCGAGGATGTCACCATGCGCCCGGGTCTGGGCACCCTGGACCTGCGGGTCCGCGGAGCTGCCGAGGCCGTGCTGTCCGTGCTTGCGTTGCCACCCGTGCGCCTGTCCGACCGGACTGGCCTTCCTGCCGATGTGGTTGCAGGCTCGGTGGCGGCAACGGCGCGCGTGTCGTTCCCCATGCAACGCGACGTGCCACCCGATGCGATTGACTGGCAGGCCACCGCGACGGTCCAGAATGTCGAGAGCGGCACGCTTGTGCCTGGCCGGACGCTGGCCGCCGCGGTGCTGGACCTCGCCGCCGACCGGACAGAGGTTGCGATCCTTGGCACGGCAGAGGTGGACGGCGTGCCGGTCACGGGACGGTTTCACCAGATCCTTGCGCCCGGCGGTGACGGGTCGCGGATAGAAGGCCGGGTGGCCCTGACGTCCGAAGCGCTGGAGACCTTCGGCATCGTCCTGCCGCCGGGAACCATTTCGGGGGTGGGGTCAGGGGACCTGGTGTTGACGCTGTCCCGTGACGCGGCACCGGCATTTTCGATGACCTCGGACCTGTCGGGCCTGAACCTCGCGCTGCCAGAACTGGGCTGGCGCAAGGCGCCCGGAACCCAGGGGCGGCTGCTGGTCGAGGGGCGACTTGGTCCCGTGCCCGAGGTCACACGGCTGGAGCTCGAGGCGCCCGGACTGCTGGCCGAGGGCCGGGTCGATCTGAGGGCTGGCGGCGTGTTCGAGGCTCTCAGGCTGGCCCGGCTGCGTGTCGGGCGGTGGCTGGATGGACCGGTAACACTGTCGTCGCGCGGGGCGGGTGTCGCGCCAGCGATTTCGGTCACCGGGGGCACGTTGGACCTGCGGTCGTTGCCGAGCACTGCCGCTGGTTCCGGACGGGGAGGTGGCCCGCCGCTGACCCTCGCGCTGGACCGTGTCACGGTCAGCGACGGGATCCGGATCGAGGGTTTCCGTGGCGATTTCGCGCAGCGTGGCGCAGGACTTTCGGGCGCGTTTTCCGGGCGTCTGAACGGTGGCACGACCGTACGCGGCCGGATCGACCCTGCGTCCGGTGGTGGAACGATGGTTCGGGTGCAGTCAGACGACGCCGGACGCGCGGCGCGCGACATCGGGTTGTTCCGGGGCGCGGCAGGCGGGGCGCTTGACCTGACGCTGGTGCCCGATGGGGGCGAGGGACGCTGGCGCGGAGAGGCGCAGATAACCGGCACGCGCCTGCGCGATGCCCCGGCGATTGCCCAGCTTCTGTCGGCGGTCAGCGTGGTGGGACTACTCGAACAGATGGGCGGAAGCGGTATTCCGTTCCCGGTGGTCACGGCACGTTTCCGCATCAGCCCCGGGCTGATCCGTCTCGATTCCCTGTCCGCCGAAGGGCCGTCGCTGGGATTGTCGCTCGACGGTGTGTATGACACCGCCGCGGAACGCATGGACATGCAGGGCACGGTGTCGCCGGTCTATTTTCTCAATGCCATCGGCCAGGTCGTCTCTACCCGGGCGGGCGAGGGCCTGTTCGGGTTTGCGTTCCGGATGACCGGCCCGGCGGCCGATCCGCGGGTGCAGGTCAATCCCTTGTCGATCCTGGCACCCGGCGGGTTGCGCGACATCTTCCGCCGCCCCCCGTCGACCGCAACGCGGGACGCGCCCCCCTGATGAGGCTGTCCGACTTCGATTTCGACCTGCCCGACGATCTGATCGCGACCCGGCCTGCGCGGCCCCGGTCCTCGGCCCGGCTGCTGGTGGCCGGACCGGACTGGCAGCGCGACCTGCAGGTCAGTGACCTGCCGCGCCTGCTGCGGCCGGGGGACCGGCTGGTGCTGAACGACACCAAGGTCATTCCGGCGCGCCTGAGCGGCACGCGCACGCGGCACGGCGCAGGCGGCGGTGGTTCCGCAGTCGCGCGGATCGAGGCGACCTTGCTTGCCCCGCAGCCCGAAGGGTCTTGGCGCGCGCTTCTGAAACCGCTGCGCAAGGTCCGGCTGGGGGAGACGGTGGAATTCTCGGCCCGTCTCTCTGCCCGGTTGGACGGTGTCGAGGAAGGTGTGGCGCTGCTGGCCTTCAATCTGACGGGCCCGGATTTCGACGCGGCCCTGGCCGAGATCGGCGCCATGCCCCTTCCGCCCTATATCGAGGCTCTCCGAAAGGCCGACGCGCAGGACCGGGCCGATTACCAGACCGTCTGGGCTGCGCGGCCGGGCGCGGTGGCCGCCCCCACGGCAAGCCTGCATTTCGACGAATCGCTTCTCGCGGCCCTGGCCGCGCAAGGCGTCGCGTTCACGCATGTCACCCTGCATGTGGGTGCGGGAACATTCCTGCCCGTGAAGGTCGACGACATCCGCGACCATCGGATGCATGCGGAATGGGGCGAAGTCACCACAGCCGCCGCTGCTGAAATCGCAGCGACGAAGGCGATGGGTGGTCGGGTGATCCCGGTTGGCACCACCGCGCTGCGCCTGATCGAGAGCGCGGCCGCAGCTACAGGACAGGTCGCGCCGTGGCAGGGCGAGACCGACATCTTCATCACCCCCGGCTTCCGGTTCCTTGCCGCCGACGCGCTGATGACGAACTTTCACCTGCCGAAATCGACGCTGATGATGCTGGTCGCGGCGCTGATGGGGCGGGACCGCATCTTGGGCCTCTATGCCCACGCCATCGCCGCGCGCTATCGCTTCTTCAGTTATGGCGATGCCTCGCTTCTTATGCCGAATGAGGCTGACCCGAAGGACTGAAGCCTCGGCAAGTCCCTCATCGTGCGGCAATTTTCGGGCGTTGGATGAATTTTTGGGCAGTGTCGGGAATGTCGAAAGAAAATTGCGGGGCAACGTGCAGTTCCTGCCGGGGCTACCGCTAACAGGGTTTGCACAATTGGCGCCTTGTGGTTTATGGGCCCGGACCGGCCCACGGGAGCGGGCTGGCGTAAAAAACGGGAGGACTACATGGATCGACGCAAATTCCTGCGGACTTCGGGTCTTGTCGGCGGCGCTGCCGCGGCTGCCGGTCTCGCGACGCCGTCCATTTCGCAGCAGCGGGTGCCGATGGTGATCGTTTCCACCTGGCCGCGTGGTCTGCCGGGGCTCGGGACCGGTGCAGAACGTCTGGCCGCAAAGCTTGAAGCCGCGACCGACGGCTATCTCGCCGTTGAATACTACGCGCCGGGCGAGCGCGTTGGTGCTTTCGACAGCTTCGATGCCGTCGCTTCGGGCAACGCGCAAGCCTATCATGCAGCCGATTACTACTGGAAAGGCCTGCATCCGGCCTGGGGTTACATCACCGGCGTGCCGTTTGGCCTGACGGCGCTGGAACAGAACGCCTTCATCCACCATCTCGGCGGACAGGAACTCTGGGACGAACTGGCCGATGACTACGGCATCAAGGGCTACCTCGCCGGCAATACCGGGCTGCAGATGGGTGGCTGGTTCAATGTCGAAGTGAATGATCCCGACGATTTCCGCGGACTGCGGTTCCGTATCCCCGGTCTCGGCGGCGACATGATGGCCAAGATGGGCTGTTCGATCGTTTCGCTTCCGGGTGGACAGATCTACGAGAACTTCGTGTCCGGCGCGATCGACGCAGCCGAATGGGTTGGGCCGTGGAACGACTGGTTCCTGAAGTTCTACGAGGCCGCGCGCTTCTACTACTGGCCGGGCGTGCACGAACCCGGTTCGGCGCTGTCGCTGGGTCTGAACAAGTCCTGGCTGACCAGTCAGCCGACCTGGGTGCAGCTGGCCATCCAGGCCTGCTGCCACGAGGAAAACGACCTGATGTTGTCCGAGCTGAATGCCCGGAACGGCGAGTACCTCACGCGGCTGATCAACGATCACGGCGTGCAGTTGCGGCGCTTCAACGAGGACATCTACGATGCCTTCGGCGACGCATCCGACGAGGTGTTCGACGAGGCGCGGCAGCATTCCGATCTGGCCAACCGGATGCACGAGGCGTTCCTCAAGGCGCGCACCGAAGTGTCGGGCTGGCTGAACATCGCCGACGTGCCCTACATCGTCGAGCGTAACCGGGTGCTGGGCCAGAACTGAGCCACCGCCTGAGACCTGATCCGGCCGGGCGTGCGCAAGCGCGCCCGGCCTCATAACAAGGCAGCCCCCAAGGGCGCCGCTGCAACAGGGTGATCTGCCATGACCGACGCTGATGCGCCGGGCGGGCCATTGGCCTTCGTGATCCGCCTCGTCGCCTGGGGGACGGTGACGGTGATGTTCGCCTTCCTTGCCGAGAACTACCTTATGTTCTGGATGGGTCAGTCGTCGGCCCTCACACTGCTTTCGGGCAGCGGGGGCATCTGGGCTGCGGCAGGGTACTGCGCCGCCGTCGTTCTGGCGGTCGGACTTGCGCTGCGACGCGCGGCCTATCGCGCCGACAGTGCGCGGATCTCCGGATTCGTGGCCTATCTGGCGCGCGCGGCCTTTCTGGCCGTTCTCATCGCCGGCACGGTGGATGCGGTGATCTCGGGCCTGCGGGTCGAGGGGCTGCTGCCGGCCCTGGTGGGCGACGAGATGGCCACGCATCTTGGCCAGCCGCTCTGGCGCGGCCCGAACGTTCACATGCCGCTGGTGGCACTGTCCTTCGTGCTGGCGCTGTTCATGCGCGGACTGGGATTTATCTGGCTGGCGTTGCTGGTGGTGGTGGCGCAGCTTCTGGTGGTGCTGGGCCGGTTCGTGTTTTCCTATGAACAGGCCTTCATGGCCGACTATGTCCGGATGCTCTATTCCGCGCTGTTCCTCTTCGCATCCGCCTACACGCTGGTGGAAGAAGGCCACGTTCGCGTCGATGTGTTCTACTCGGCCATGTCGGTGCGCGCGCAGGCTGCCGTGAATGCCTTTGGAACGCTGGCGCTGGGCATGCCGCTGTGCTGGACGATCCTGATCCTGGGCACCCAGACCTCGGCCAGCGCGATCAACGGTCCCATTCTCAGGTTCGAGCAGGGACAGCAGGGGTTCGGCATGTTCACGAAGTACTTTCTTGCGGCCTTCCTCCTCGTGTTTGCGGTCACCATGCTGATGCAGTTTGCCTCGTACCTCCTGAAGGCTGCCGCCGACTGGAACGGCGAACCCGATCCCGACAACCCCGGCCGCCTTGCCGCGCAGCCCGTGCCGGGGCACTGAGGAATGGAACTGGTCTTTCTCGCCATTCTCGTCGGGATGATGATGCTGATGCTGGGCATCGGCTTTCCAGTCGCTTTCGCACTGCCGGGCGCGGCGATCATCACGATCGGTCTTGCCGCAGGCACCGGCGCCCTTTTTGCCGGGTCCTCATCCGCCTACTTTGCCCATGGCACGGCGCTGGAATGGCTGACAGCCGGGGTCGTCAATTTCCGCGGGATCTACTGGGAAGCGGACCGGGATACGCTGATCGCGATTCCGCTGTTCGTGTTCATGGGGATCATGCTGCAGCGGTCGAAGATTGCCGAGGAACTGCTTGTGACCATGGCGCGGTTGTTCGGGTCCTTGCCCGGTGGTCTCGGCCTGTCGGTCGTGGTCGTGGGGGCGCTTCTGGCTGCCACGACCGGCATCGTCGGGGCGACCGTGGTTGCCATGGGGCTGATCAGTCTGCCCGCGATGATGCGCAACGGCTATTCCCAACCGCTGGCCACTGGCACCATCCTGGCCTCGGGCACGCTGGGCCAGATCATCCCGCCCTCGATCGTGCTGATCATCCTGGCCGACCAGTTGTCGAACGCGGTGGACGCGGCGGGGCAACTGCGCACGGCGCTTTACCGCGAAGCCACCGGTGAAGGGTCGTTGCCATCCGAATTCGCCGTGACCTCCACCTCGGCGGGCGACATGTTCATGGGCGCGCTGTTGCCGGGGCTGCTGCTGGTGGGCCTGTATCTGGTGTTCATCCTGGGCTACGCGCTGGTCCGTCCGGGCAAGGCACCCGCGGTGCCGACCGAGGGCGCGATGGACCGCGACTTCTGGATCGCGGTCCTCTTTGCGACCGTGCCGCCCCTGCTGCTGATCCTTGTCGTCCTCGGCTCGATCATCATGGGCGTGGCCACCGTCACCCAGGCCGGTGCCATTGGCGCGGCCGGCGCGACCGTGATGGCGGGCTACAAACTGGGGTCCGGGCGCGCGCGTTATGTTCCCGCGATCCTGGCCATCGGCAGCCTTGTCACCCTTGGTGTCTTGAGCTCGACCTATGACCTGAACATCCGCCAGCTCGAACGTTCGGGCGACCATGTGGGTGTGGCCATGGCGGCCGGCGTCACGCTGGTCCTGCTTCTGGCACTGGCCTGGTCCACTGCACGCACCTTCCGGATCGAGAACACCTTGCGCGAGGTTATGATCGAGACGGCCAAGACGTCCTCGCTCGTGTTCATCATCCTCCTGGGCGCGGCGATGCTGATCTCGGCATTCCGCGCCTTCGGGGGCGAGGAACTGGTCAAGGACTTCCTGACCGGCCTGCCGGGCGGGTTCTGGGTGCAGTTCCTGATCGTGATGCTGGTGATCTTCCTTCTTGGGTTCTTCCTCGACTTCATCGAGATCGCCATCGTGGTGGTGCCCATCGTGGCCCCCATCCTGCTGATGAACCCTGAGGCGAATGTCACCGCCGTCTGGCTGGGGGTGATGATCGGTATCAACATCCAGACAAGTTTCCTGACACCACCCTTCGGGTTTGCACTGTTCTACCTGCGCGGCGTCGCGGACCGGACGGTGCGGACGCTGAACATGTACAAGGGGGTCATTCCCTTCATCCTGCTGCAGCTCAGTTCGCTGGTCATCGTGGGCTACAACCCTTGGCTCGTGAACTACCTGCCGTCGCGGGTGTCGCTTCTGTCCGAGAACGCCCCACCACCCCGCAACCCGCGGCTGCAGCACTGTGTTGACGAGCACCTCCTGACGGCGGTGCCGGCGCAGCAGTCGCGCATCCTCGGGTTGGCAGGCGACTTGCGGGTCGCAGTTGAAGGCGACGTCCTGCCGCGCGACCGCGCGCGTGACCTTGGCCGTGCGCTGGACGGGATCGAGGCGAGTTTCGGCGGGCTCGAGGAATTCAGGGAAACGCGCATGGCCATCGTGGCGGCGACCCCAGCCTACAAGCCGCTGCATGTGGAAGTGGGTACACTGCGGCGAGAGGAGGAGCGCCTGAACCGGCGGATCGGACTGCTGGAACGTCAGCTGCGCGCGATTCGTGGCAATGACGACGAGGCGGTTGCCGACCGCGCTGCTGTCGAGGCCCGGATCGCCGACCGGCGCGACGAGATCGCCGCGCTGCGCGCGCTGACCCCTGCGCAATGGGATGACGAGCACAAGGCGTTCCTTGACCTGGTGCGCGCCGAGTCCAACGCGCGTCGCGCCTTCCGGTCGTCGGCCGAGCAGTCCTACATCGTCGTTCGGGATCTGGCCGCCGAGATCGACGCCGTCGGGGCCATGGCCGAGCTTGTTCCGGGCATCGATGCGCTGGTGGCCGAAGTTGGCTCGGCCGACCCCGAGGAGCTTGGCGAGCGTGTCCGCGAAGTCGAGCGCGCGCTGTCCGAGATCGCCGGCGGGGATGTCCTGCGCTCGGCGCTATCGGACCTGCGGGGCGCGTTGTCGGGGCGCCGCGCCTCGGCCGAGCGTGCCCTCGAACTTGCGCCCGTCGCCGCCGAGGTCGCGCGGACCGAGGTCGCCTGGCGCGAGGCGGCGACGGCACGGATCCTGCCCGCGCTCGCAGTGCTAGAGGCCGAGACGCGCATGACGCTGGGACTGCGCGAGCAAGCCCGGTTCGAGCGGGAAACGGCCCTGTCCGTGTCGCGCTGCCTGTCCAGCCATCGCGACATCTCGCTGAACTTCTGACGTCGGCGGGTCTTACGGGGTCGTGTCCGGACTGGCGCCAGGGCCCATGCCGCGCTAGGGCGGGATCGGCGAGCGGGGGGCTGTCTGCCCCCCGCCCCCCGAGGATACTTGGGGCGCATCGAAGGGGGCCGGAGGGGCAGGGATGTTTCAGGTCGTTGCCGGGTCGTGGCCGCTTCTTCTCGGGATCTTCATGCTGATGGTTGGCAACGGCCTGCAGGGCACGCTTCTGGGCGTGCGCGGCGGCATCGAGGGGTTCTCCACCACCGCGATGTCGGTGGTCATGTCGGCCTATTTCGTCGGGTTCCTGTTTTCGGCCCGGATCACGCCGGAACTGATTCGGCGCGTCGGGCATGTGCGGGTGTTCGCCGCCATGGGCAGCCTGATTTCTGCCGCGCTGGTGCTGTATCCCGCCCTGGTCGAGCCCTGGGCCTGGACGCTCTTGCGGGTGGTCGTGGGGTTCTGCTTCTGCGGGGTCTACATCACCGCCGAAAGCTGGCTGAACAACGCCAGCGCGAACGAGACGCGGGGCAAGGCGCTGGCGGTCTACATGGTCGTCCAGATGGGCGGCATCATCACGGCGCAGTATCTGCTGACGCTGGGCGACCCGTCCGGTTTCATCCTGTTCATCGTGCCGTCGGTGCTTGTGTCGATCAGCTTCGCGCCGATCCTGCTGTCGGTCAGCCCGACCCCCGCGTTCGAGACGACGCGCCCGATGAGCCTGCTTCAGCTTTACCACGTTTCGCCGCTCGGGTGTGTCGGCATGTTCATGACTGGCAGCCTCTTCGGCGCGATGTTCGGCATGTCCGCGGTCTATGGCACTCTGGCCGGCCTGAGCGTCCCGCAGATTTCCCTCTTCGTGGCGTCGTTCTATGTTGGCGGTGTCCTGCTGCAACTGCCCATCGGCTGGGTATCGGACCGGGTGGACCGCCGGGTTGTTATTCTGGCGGTGGCCGCAGCGGGGGCGACCGCCGGTATCCTGGGAACCCTCTTCGCGGGTAGTTTTGCGGTGGCTCTGGCCGTCGGATTCCTGATCGGGGGCATGGTCAACCCGCTCTATTCGCTGCTGCTGGCCTACATCAACGACTACCTGGAACGCGACCAGATGGCCTCGGCCTCGGGGGGCATGCTGTTCATCAATGGCGTTGGTGCCATTCTCGGGCCGCTGACGGTTGGCCCGGTGATGGAGGCCGTGGGCCCGCGCGGCTACTTCCTGTTCATGGGGGCCGTACTTGCGCTGCTCGCGCTTTATGCCGGATGGCGGATGACCCGTCGTTCCCGCGCGGACCTGGAGGACCAGGGTGCGTCCTATGCACCAGTTCTGCCCTCGGCTTCGCCGGTGGCGGTCCAGGCGGCGGTCGAAGTGTACGAAGGTGGGCGCAGCGACGGAAACGAGGCTGCATGACGACGCAATCCGTGTCACACTGGTGTTATTGAAGAAGTACAGGCGCAGGACTCGGGCAGCATGGGTGTAACTGGTGGGACGACGGCGACTTCGGGCGCAGTCGATGATGTCGTGGCATTCTGGCTCGATGAGGTGGGCGAGGCGGGCTGGTACGCCGGGGGCGAGGCGCTGGATGCCCGCGTGCGGGAGAAATTCGAGGAACTCTGGACCAGGGCGACCGAGGGTGCGCTGGGACTGTGGCTGACCTACCCGACAGGTGTCCTGGCCTATTGCATCCTGACAGACCAGTTTCCCCGCAACATGTTCCGCGGAACGGCGCGGGCCTTCGAAACAGACCCGATCGCGCGCGCGGCGGCGAAGATGGCGGTGGACCGGGACTGGGATCTTCGGATCAGCCTTCCGGCGCGACAGTTCTTCTACCTGCCGCTCGAACATTCCGAGGTGCTGGTCGACCAGGACCATGCCGTGCGGCTGATCCACATGCGGATGCCAGGCGCGGACGAGACGCTGCTGCACGCCCGCGCCCATCGCGACGTGATCCGGCGCTTCGGGCGTTTCCCGTTCCGCAATGCAGCACTGGGCAGGACCGATACGCCGGACGAGGTGGCCTGGCTGGCCGAGGGCGGCTACGGGGCCACGGTCGAGGCCCTGCGGGCAAGGACCTGACCGCAGTGCCGCACCGGGTGTCATGACGCTGGGGCAGGGCGGCCTTGCCCTGCCGTCATTGTTCCGCGCCCCGGCTTCGTGTAGGACGCGGGAAAATGGTTGAACGTTGAACAATCGCCGCGGGACACGCGGGGGAGGATGCAGATGGCCGCCACATCTTTCGACATGATCGTGATCGGCGCGGGCCCCGGCGGCTATGTCGCCGCGATCCGCGGGCGCCAGCTGGGCCTGAACGTCGTCTGCATCGAACGCGAGAGCCTGGGCGGCATCTGCCTGAACTGGGGCTGCATCCCGACCAAGGCGATGCTCCGGTCGTCCGAGGTGTTCCACCTGATGCACCGGGCCAAGGAGTTCGGACTGAAGGCGGACGGCATCGGCTATGACCTCGACGCCGTGGTGGCGCGCTCGCGGGGGGTCGCCAAACAGTTGTCGGGCGGAATCGGACACCTGTTCAAGAAAAACAAGGTGACGTCCATCATGGGCGAGGCAACGCTGACCGGCCGCAACACCGTCCGCGTCACCACCAAGGACGGCGTGCAGGATCTGACCGCCCCCGCCATCGTGCTGGCCACCGGGGCGCGCGCGCGCGAACTGCCGGGGCTGGAGGCCGATGGCGACCTCGTCTGGACCTATCGCCACGCGCTGGTGCCAAAGCGCATGCCGAAGGAGCTTCTGGTCATCGGCTCGGGCGCCATCGGGATCGAATTCGCGTCCTTCTACAACACGCTGGGTGCCAAGACGACCGTGGTCGAGGTGATGGACCGCATCCTGCCGGTGGAAGATGCCGAGATCAGCGCCTTCGCGAAGAAGCAGTTCGTGAAGCAAGGGATGGAAGTCCTTGAGAGGGCGACGGTGAAGAAACTCGACCGGGGACAGGGCAAGGTCACGGCGCATATCGAGGTCGGCGGCAAGGTGGAAACCCGCACCTACGACACCGTCATCTCGGCCGTGGGCATCGTCGGCAACGTCGAAGGTCTCGGTCTGGAAGACCTCGGGATCAAGGTCGATCGCACGCATGTGGTGGTGGACGGCTACTGCCGCACCAACGTGGACGGCGTCTACGCCATCGGCGACATCGCAGGCGCGCCTTGGCTCGCGCACAAGGCCAGCCACGAAGGGGTGATGGTCGCCGAACTGGTGGCGGGCCGGAATGATGTGCACCCCGTCCGCCCCGACCACATCGCTGGCTGCACCTACTGCCACCCGCAGGTCGCCAGTGTCGGCCTGACCGAGGACAAGGCGAAGGCGGCAGGTCACGACATCAAGGTCGGCCGCTTCCCCTTCATCGGCAACGGCAAGGCCATCGCGCTGGGCGAACCCGAAGGCATGGTCAAGACGATCTTCGACGCCAGGACCGGGGAATTGCTGGGCGCGCACATGGTCGGCGCCGAAGTCACCGAACTGATCCAGGGTTATGTGGTCGGCCGCACGCTGGAAACGACCGAGGAAGACCTGATGAACACGGTCTTCCCGCACCCGACCCTGTCCGAGATGATGCACGAAAGCGTGCTCGACGCCTACGGTCGCGCCCTGCACTTCTGATGCGCGGGCTGTTGCCCGCGGTTCTGGCACTTGCGACTGCAGTCTTCGCGGCGATTGTGGCGTTCTGGCTGGTGCTCCAGATCGAGATGATGGTCTACAACAGCCGCTGCAATACCTTCGGCGTCCTGGGCTGCACCTTCGCACCCTATGTGTCCGCGCTCGCGGCCTTCGTCGGGGTGCTGCTTGCCTGGGCCTTCTGGCCGCGCCGGTAGGTTCGCGCAGGCGGGATCGCCACCAGGATCGCGGGCGCGCTCACCGCTCCTCCTTCACCCTTGCCCAAATACCTCCGGGGGGAGACGCCGCAGGCGTCCGGGGGGCGGCGCCCCCCGCCTGTCCTCCGGCCACGGGATACAGGCGCCGTCACCTCCCCCAGGTCGCGCGGCGGACATCACTGCCCGAGTGGACCGTCGAGGCTCGCGGGCGCTGCCGGATCGTAACAGGGGCGCCCACGTCCTACCGCTGGAAGTCCGAGATCACCGCAACCCCCGGCGGCGTCGGGCCGTCGAAGGCGCGTAACTCGGCCGACGTATCCGACAACGCCACCACGCGCGCCACGATCGGGGTCACGTCCACCGCGCCGCGTTCGATCAGGTCCAGAAGCGACGGATAGCGCCAGGCCGGCATTCCCCGCGTGCCGAACAGCGCGAGGTTCTTCATGTAGACCGCATTCAGGTTGATCTCCTGTCGCGCGGTGTGTCCCACGGGCAGCCCCACCTGCACATGTCGGCCCAGCGGGCGCAGGCACTCGACCGAGGCGTTCAGCGTCGCCTCGATCCCCAGCGCCTCGACCGAGACATGGGCGCCGCCGCCGGAAAGATCGACGATCCGGGCCGCCACATCGCCGTCGCGCGCATCCAGCGCCGCCTCGGCCCCCAGCGTCAGCGCATGGGCCAGCTTCTCGGCCACCACATCCACCGCGATCACCCGCGCCCCCAGCGCTCGGCCCAGGATCAGGCAGGACAGCCCGATTCCGCCCGTCCCGTGCACCGCCAGCCATTCCCCCGCCTGCAGGCCCGCCCGCCCGGTCAGCGCGTGCCAGGCTGTCGTCACCCGGCACCCCAGACCCGCGGCCACCACCGGCGACAGGCTTTCGGGCAGCCGCGCGAGGTTGTGGGCGAACGGCACATGGACGTATTCCGCAAAGGCGCCCGGCTCGACAAAGCCGGGCAGGCGCTGTGAGGGGCAGGTGTTGCCCTCACCCGACTGGCAGGCCGGGCATGTGCCGCAGGCCAGGATGAAGGGCGCCACCACCCGGTCGCCGACCCGCCATTTCGCCAGCGGTCCAGCCTCGACCACCTCGCCGCAGTATTCGTGCCCGCCGATCTGGCCCGGCTTCACCCGCGGATGCTCGCCCACCCAACCGTGCCAGTCCGACCGGCAGATGCCGCAGGCCAGCACGCGCAGCACCACGCCATCGGGCTCGCAGCCCGGGTCCGGCACCTCCTCGATCGACAGGTCGCCCCGATAGGTCCGCAATACTGCCGCCCGCATGTCTGGTCCTCCGACTTCCCCGAGCCATGGAGGGGCAGGGCGAGGCAGGGGTCAAGGGCGGGAACGACCGACAGACTGCCGCTTCAGCGTTCTCTGCCGCCCCATTCCGCAGAAGCCCCGGCATTCCCTTGCCGATGTTCACACTCCGTTCGCATTTTTCGATTGGAGACTCGGCCGCACCCCCCTATCTTGCACCTCCTGACCGGGCGGGGACGACATGGCCGAACAGACCCATATCGAGGTGCGCGGCGCGCGCGAGCACAACCTCAAGAACATCGACGTGGACATCCCCCGCAACCGGCTGGTGGTGATCACCGGGCTGTCCGGGTCGGGCAAGTCGTCCCTCGCCTTCGACACGATCTATGCCGAGGGGCAGCGCCGCTATGTCGAAAGCCTGTCGGCCTATGCGCGGCAGTTCCTCGACATGATGGGCAAGCCCGATGTGGACCACATCAGCGGCCTGTCGCCGGCGATCAGCATTGAACAGAAGACCACATCGAAGAACCCCCGGTCCACCGTTGGTACGGTGACGGAAATCTACGACTACCTGCGGCTGCTGTTCGCCCGCGTCGGCACCCCCTATAGCCCCGCCACCGG
>CAYYOE010000046.1:0-10804 GCA_964473055.1 uncultured Rhodobacterales bacterium
GATCTTCGGCACCCGGGCGGTGCCGCTCATGGACGGGCTTCTGATCGTGGTCGTGGGTGCCGCGTTCTTCGTGCTGATCGAGATCGAGAAGCAGATCCGGCTGGGTCTGCGGGGAACCGCGACAGGTCAGCCGGGGCGCGGCAGCAGGTCAGCATAGCGCGCGCGGCGGGTGGCGAGGGCCCCCGTCAGCGCCGGGTCCGGCGACACGGACCCCGACAGCGCCGGGACTTCGGTCAGCAGGGTCGGATCGCCGGTTGCCGCCGTCGCCGCCAGCCGGGCCGCGCCCAGGCAGCCCGACAGGCTGGCCATGGCGGGCAGGCCGATTTCGGTGTCGAGCAGGGAGGCGATCAGGCGCAGCCACAGGGCGCTGCGCGTGCCCCCGCCCACGGCGCGCAGCCGATCGACCCGGACACCCGCCGCCGCCTGGGCCGCAAGGCAATCGGCGAACAGGAACGCCACCCCTTCCAGCGTGGCATAGCCCAACATGCCGCGGCTGGTGCCGGGGTGGAGGCCCGACAGCACGCCCTGAACGTCGGGTCGGTTCAGGGGCGTGCGGATGCCGGTCAGCGCGGGCAGGAACACCGGCGCATCGGCCAGTGCGCCCGACGCGACCAGCGCCTCGGCCTCGGCGGCCAGAGTCGCGGCATCGGTGCCGGTGAATCCCGCCGCCCAGTCGAGTGCCGCGGTCGCGGTCATGACCACGCCCATCGACAGGTAGGTGTCGGGCACGGCATGGGCGCTGGTCAGCACCGCAACCTGCGGTGCAGGGTGGAAGGCGTGATCCACCAGGCAGGCGACGCCCGAGGTGCCGATGGTCAACACCCCGTCACCCGGTCGCACGCCACCTGCGCCCAGCGTGCTTCCCATGTTGTCGCCCACGCCCGCCGCCACCGGCAGGTCCGCCCGCATCCCCCAGCGTGTGGCGAGGGAAGCGCGCAGCCCCCCCGCCGCCTGCCAGGGCTGGACGATGGGCGGCAGATGCGCAGGGTTCCAGCCCGCAGCGGCGCACAAGTCCGTATCCCAGGCGCCCGTGCCCACGTCGAACAGCTGCGTGCCGCCCGCGTCCGTCGGCTCGGACGCCACCTCGCCGGTCAGGGCAAGGCGGACGTAGTCCTTTGTCAGCATCAACATACGAGCCCTGGCGAAGGTCTCGGGCTCGTGCCTTGCCAGCCAGATCAGCTTGGGCGCGGTGATGCCCGGATCGGGGGCGCCATTGGTGCGCTGTCCGATATCGGGCACGCGCGCCAGCAATTCCGCGCATTCCGCCAGGGCGCGCTGGTCGTTCCACAGCATCGCGGGGCGGACGGGGCGCAGGTCGGCGTCAAGCAATAGCGCCGCCAGCATCTGCCCGGACAGCCCGATGCCTTCGACTGCGCCCATGTGGCCCGGCGCGGCCGCCGCAACCTCGTCCAGGCAGGCAAAGACCGCGTCCACCCACAGGTCTGGGTCCTGTTCCGACCAGCCGACCCGGGGCCGCGACACCGCGACCGGGCGGTTGGCCTCGGCAAGCGGGCGGGCGAGCCCCTCGAACAGCACCGCCTTGATGCCGGAGGTGCCCAGGTCGATGCCGATGTGCAGGCTCACGGAGATGCGTCCAGAACGGCGCGCGCGGTGCCTTCATCGGTGACGAAGGTATTCACCAGCCCCAACCCCAGCAGCGCCCGCACGATGGCCACCTTGTGCATTCCGCCCGCGGCCAGGATGACGTTGGGGATGCGGGCGAGGTCGGGCAGGCCGATGCCGATGACGCGATCGTTGATTGGATGGTCGAGCGGCCGCCCCTGCGCGTCGATCACGGTGCCCAGCACGTCGCCCACCGCCCCCATCGCCAGAAGTTCGTCCATCGTCACGTCCGACGGCAGCCCGTCGCGCATCAGCAGCGAGCGTTTCGACAGGTCGCCCGCGGCCATGGCGATGGCGTCCACGGCGCGGATCTTTTCGATCACCTGCCGGAACACGTCGAGTTCCATGATCGTGTCCCGCGTCTCGCGCGAGCCGGCGTAGAGGGGGGCCGTGAAGTAGCTGTGCTGCGCGCCCAGAAGGTCGGCCAGCCGCGTGGTGATCTCGAAACTGTTCAGGTCTGACCCGCGGGTCAGGCCGCCCATGACCGAGATCACCTCCAGGTCCGGGCGTTCCATCGCGGCGATGAACCGGGTGGCGAGGTTCAGCGTGTTGCCCCAGGACATGCCGAACAGCCGCACGGCGGGGTCGGCCAGCACTTCGGTCAGGACATGCCCCAGGGCCGCGCCTGCGATCATCTGCACATCGCGCGGGTCGGATGGCGCGGGCGCCACATAGGCCTTGGCCAGGCCGAACCTTTCGGCAAGGGCGGCTTCCAGATCGAAACAGGCGGCGAAGGCAGTGTTGAAGGTGAACCGCACGAGGCCCCGTCGCCGCGCCTCGGCCAGCGCCTTGTTCACCCGCAGTCGCGTGGTGGACAGCTTGCCCGCCACCTGTTCCTGCGTCAGGCCCTCGGTGTAGTAGGCCCAGGCCACCCGGGCCAGGAACCTTTCCTCGGCATCCACCCGGGGCAATTTCGGCGCGCGGGCCATGCGGCTACTTCACGGCGCCCATGGTCAGCCCGCGCACCAGATGCTTCGAAGCCAGAAGTGCAAAGATCAGCACCGGGATCACGATAAGCGTCGAGGTTGCCATGATCTTGCCGTAGGGCACGTCGTAGCCTTCCATGAATGTCACCGCCATCGCAGGCGCCGTCTTGGCGTTCTTGGGCGCAAGGATGTAGGCGAACAGAAGCTCGTTCCACGAAAAGATGAATGACAGGATCGCCGACACCGCAACCCCTGGCATCGCCAGTGGCAGGCAGATCGACCGGAAAATCCGCCACTGGCTGGCGCCTTCCAGCATCGCCGCTTCGTCCAGTTCGAACGGGATCGAGCGGAACTGGTCGGTGCAGATCCAGATCACGATGGGCAGGGTGAAGGTCAGATACATCAGGATCAGCGCGATATGCGTGTCGCGCAGGCCCACCTCGCGCGAGATCAGGAACACCGGGAAGGCCAGCACCACGGGCGACACGAAGCGGTTGGTGATGAACCAGAACCACAGCTCCTTCTTGGCGCGGAACTCGAACCGGGCCAGAGCATAGGCGGCCGGACAGCCCAGCAGCACAGCCAGCGTCGTGGTCGAGACCGCCACGATGATCGAGTTGATCAGCGAGGCGCCCACCCGGTCGACGAAAAGCACCTCGGTGTAGTTGGCCAGCGTCGGCGTGAACAGCCAGGCGGGGGGCGACTGCAGTGCCACGGCTTGCGTCTTGAGGCTGGTCGTCACCATCCAGTAGAACGGGAACACGCAGAACAGGCAGATCAGCGTCAGGATCACCGCCTGGACGACCAGGCTGCGGCCCGCGCCCGGTTGCACCGCGTCCGACATCAGCGCACCTCGCGGTAGAACATGCGGATATAGAGCCGCGCCAGAACGATGGTGATGATCAGCAGGACGATGGACTGGGCCGAGGCCATGCCGATGTCGAACTGCCGGTTGCCCACGCGCTCGATCAGGATTGCGATGAACTCGGTCGCGTTGCCGGGGCCGCCCCGCGTCATGGTGAAGACCATGTCGAACAGCTTCAGCGTGTCGGCGGTGCGCAGGATCAGGACTGCCACAAGGCTGGGGATCAGGAAGGGCAGCTGCACATGGCGCAGCACCACCCACCAGCTTTTCGTCTCCAGCTGCGCCGCCTCCTCGATCTCGGGCGGGACGGTGGACAGGCCCGCCAGCAGCACCAGCGCCACGAAGGGCGTCCATTGCCAGACGTCCCAGAAGATTACGCCGATAAAGGCATTCGTCGGGTCGCCGATGAAGTTGATGGGCCCGACGCCAACCCAGCCCAGCATCTGGTTGAAGACGCCATACTTCTGGTTCAGCGTGACCTGCGCCAGCAGGCCGACGACGGCATAGGTTGTTGCCATCGGCAGCACCAGTGTCAGCCGTGTCAGCGTCTTGAACAGGCCCAGTCCCGGGCGGTGCAGAAGCATCGCGATCGTCAGGCCCAGCGCGATCTGGATCGGCACAGAGATGGAGAACAGAACCGCTGTCCGGCGCATTGCGGCCCAGAACACCGGGTCGGTCAGGACGATGCCGTAGTTGTCGAACCAGACGAACTTCTGCCGGGCGATCCGGGTCAGGTTGAACTGGTGCAGGCTTTTCCAAAGAGCGTAGCCAAGGGGAATGATCCCCACCACCACCAGCGCGAACACCGAGGGCCCAAGGAAGGCAAGGATCGTTCGGCGCTTTACGCGGACCGTCATGGGGCGGGGCTCCGGGTGTCTGATCGAAGTGTGGCGACGTCAGCCTATGGCGGCAGATGCGTGCCTGGAAGGGCGCAGGCCGACCCCGGGGGGCAGCCTGCGCCTTTGTCATGCGGGCGCGACTACTGTGCCAGCGGCTTTTCGCCCGAGTAGTAACCGGCTTCCTCCAGCACGGCTTCCATCCGGGTGCCGATCTCCTGCGCGCCCGCCTCGATGCTGACTTCGCCCAGCATCATCTTGGTGCCCCATTCCTGCACGATCTCGGTGATCGTCGGCCATTCGGCGAAACGCGGACGGAATTCCGGCACGCCGTCCTGCCAGCTTTCCACCAGAGCGTTCACGAAGGGGAATTCCTCGGCGATGCCGGGCATCTGGTAGACCGACTGCCGCGCGGGCACGCCACCCTGACGCAGGTAGGTTTCCGCGTTCGCCTTGGACGTGGCCCACTGGATGAACAGCCAGCCCGCCGCGCGCTCGGCCTCGTCGGCCTGGGTAGCGACGGCCAGCGAGAAGCCGCCCAGCGCGGGCTTGCGGCCGGCCGGGCCCATCGGTTCCGGCGCGATGGCGAGGCAGTCACCCAGGGTGGAGGTGTCGGGGCTGGCGAGTGTGGAATAGAACGCCGACCATTCGGTGATCATCGCCACGTCGCCCTGTGCCAGCGCGTTCACCGTTTCCGAGTGGTCGTAGGCCACGATGCCCGAGGGCATGTACTGCATCAGGTCCTGCCGGAACTGCAGCCCCGCCTGGCTTTCGGGCGAGTTCAGGTTCGACCGGAAGTTCTCGTCCAGGAACGACCCGCCGAAGGGCCACAGAACCCGGGCGAAGCTGTCGGCCGATTGCGTCTCGTTGCGCTTGGATTGCAGTGCGAAGGCGTACTTGCCGTCCTTGGTCAGGGCGGGGCCGTAGACGTCCTTCAGTTCTTCCCAGGTTTCCGGGGGGCCGTCGAAGCCGGCCGATTCCAGCGTGCAGCGGTTGTAGAACATCAGACCCGAATAGTTGTCGAGCGGCAGGCCATAGACCACCCCATCCCAGGCGCCGAACGCGTTCAGGACCAGCGGGAAGAAGTCGTCGATGTCGAGGTCTGGGTCGACAAGGGCGGGGTTCGAGGTGAATTCCTCGATCGGCACGATCCAGCCGTTCTCGGCGAAATTGCCGATCCAGACGAGGTCGATCAGCGCAAGGTCGATATCCCCGTTCGTCACGAAATCGCGCACCTGTTCGCCCAGGGCGTTTTCATAGGGCATCGTGGTGATGTTGATCTTGATGCCGGTCGCGGCCTCGAACTCGGGCAGCATCGCCCGGATCGCGGCATAGCCGGGCCGGTCGAGGAAGACGACGTTGACCTCGGTTCCGGCATAGGGCGCGGCCGCCTCTTCCAGCGACCAGGCATTGGCCTGCGGTGCCGCCAGAACGGCGGCCAGGGCGAGTGCGCTCGCCATCGGTTTCAGTTTCATTCTTTCCTCCCTGTCAGGCGATACGAAGCGGTTGACATGCATTTGTATCGGCCATCATAAAAATGTATAGGTTCGCCGCCGAGTCAACGGGAATCTGCGGTGACAGTCGCCGGACGCTGCGATAGGCCGTCGGAACTGGGGCAGGGACGGGGCCGGAAACGGACCAGGGAGGGTGCGGTATGGCCGAGGTTCGGCTTGCAGGCGTGACGAAATCCTACGGTGCGGTGCGCGCCCTGACCGACGTGTCGCTGGACATCGCCGATGGCGAGTTCGCGGTGTTCGTCGGCCCGTCCGGCTGCGGGAAATCCACCCTGCTGCGGTCGATCGCGGGCCTGGAGGGCATCTCGTCGGGCTCGATCTCGATCGGCGGCGTGGACGTGACCCGCGTGGCGCCCTCGGACCGCGGGGTGGCGATGGTGTTCCAGTCCTATGCGCTCTATCCCCATATGTCAGTGCGCGAGAACATGGATTTCGGGATGCGTATCAACGGGATGCCACAAACTGACCGGGCCGCCCGTATCGCCGAGGCCGCGCGCATCCTGCAACTGGGCGACTACCTGGACCGAAAGCCCGCGCAGCTGTCCGGCGGGCAGCGTCAGCGGGTCGCCATCGGGCGGGCCATCGTCAAGGAACCCAAGGTGTTCCTGTTCGACGAACCGCTGTCGAACCTCGACGCCAAGCTGCGCGTGCAGATGCGGGTAGAACTGGAAGCGCTGCACAGCCAGCTTGGTGCCACGATGATCTACGTCACCCACGATCAGGTCGAGGCGATGACCATGGCCGACAAGATCGTGGTGCTGAACGGCGGCCGGATCGAACAGGTCGGCCCGCCGATGGAGTTGTATCACCGCCCCGCTACCGAATTCGTGGCTGGGTTCATCGGCGCCCCGTCGATGAACTTCCTGGATGTGCAGGTGGACGGCGGGCGTATCACTCATGCAGATCAGCCGCTTGGCCAACTGGCGGCGGCACAGGGCGCGCGGCGGCTGGGGATCAGGCCCGAGCATCTGGGGATCGTGGCCGAGGGTGCGGGCGATCTGGATGTCCGGGTGGATCTGCGCGAATCGCTGGGGGGGGACAGCTACCTCTATGTCTCGACCGCGCAGGGCGACCGGATGGTGGTGCGCGCCGACGGGGATACCACGCTGGATACCGGGGCAAGGGTGGGTCTGCTGATGCCCCCGGGCCGGGTCCACCTGTTCGGGGCGGATGGCCGCACCCTGCGGTCGGACGCGACCCCGGCATGACAAACCTCGCGCAGACCATTGCCGCGGCAATCGCGCGTTCGGCGGATGTGGCCGAGGTCGTGATCGGACGGGGTGTGCTGGCAGGTGCGGGTGCAGTCTATGCCCGCCACTTCAAGGGCCCCGCCTGCCTGATGGCCGACGAACGCGGCTGGGCCGCGGCGGGACCAGCGACCGAGGCCGCCTTTCGCGCCACAGGCATTCCGGTGCGCGCCCATGTCATTCCCGCCACGCCGCGCCCCAAACCCACGGTGGACCTTTCGCGCGCGCTGGGGGCTGTCCTGGCCCCGGGCGAGACGCCGGTGGCGGTGGGTTCGGGCGTGATGAACGACGTGGTGAAGCACGCGGCCTTCACCGCGGGCCTGTCCTACATGTGCGTCGCGACTGCGGCCAGCATGGACGGCTATACTTCGGCCGGGGCGCCGCTGTCCGAAGGCGGGTTCAAGAAGACGATCCCCTGCCGCCCGGCGCGCGTGGTGCTGGGCGACCTCGACGTCATCGCGGCGGCACCCCCCGAGATGACGGGCTGGGGCTATGGCGACCTGGCGGGCAAGGTTCCCGCGGGGGGCGACTGGATCATTGCCGATGCCCTCGGGATCGAACCCATCGACGATGTGGCCTGGCCGATGGTGCAGGACGGGTTGTCGGGCTGGCTGTCGGCCCCTCAAGGGATTGCGGCTGGCGACGCCGCCGCAATCGAGGGGCTGTTCCTCGGGCTGACGCTGGTGGGCCTTGCGATGGAGGCGCATGGCACGTCCCGCCCCGCCTCGGGGGCCGACCACCAGATCGCCCACCTCTGGGAAATGCAGAACCTGCACCACTGCGGCGAACGCGTCAGCCATGGTGCCTGCGTGGCGGTCGGAACGGTGGCGGTTCTGCGGCTGTACGACTGGCTTTCCCGGCAGGAGCTTGCGGGATTTGACCCGGAGGCCATTGTGCGGGACGCACCTTCGCTGGCAGCGAAGGCGGGCGAAATCGCGCGCCTCCTTGGCCAGGGCGAGATCGCCGCGCGCGCACTGGACGAGACCCGTGCCAAGCACGTCGAGGGTGGTGCCTTGGGGGGGCGGCTTCACCGTCTGCGGGCCGTCTGGCCGGATCTGGCTGCGCGGCTCGCCGCCAGGGTCTGGCCCGCCGACCGGATGGTGGCGCACCTGCGCGCCGCAGGAGCGCCGGCCGGGCCCGCCGACATCGGGCTGACCATGGCCGATCTGCGTGCCGCCGTGCTGGCCGCCCGGTTCCTGCGCAGCCGCTACACGGTGCTGGACCTTCTGGACGAGATCGGGATGCTGCATCGGGCCGTGGACGAGGCCCTGTCCGATGGAGTTCATGCAAGGGTGGCCGAATGACTGATTTAGCGACACTTGCCGCCGGCGCGGCAGACGAGATCCGCGCCGCGACTGCGGGTGTGGACCCCGCGCAGATGCAGGCGCTGGTCGAACGTCTGGCAGAGGCGCGGCGGATCGTGGCCTACGGGGTCGGGCGCGAGGGGCTGATGATGCGGGCGCTGGCCATGCGGCTTTACCACATGGGGCTGGATGCCCATGTGGTGGGCGACATGTCCTGCCCACCGGTCGGGCCCGGGGACCTTCTGCTGGTCAGCGCGGGACCGGGGGCGTTTTCCACCGTGCTGGGCCTGATGGGCGTGGCGCGGGATGCGGGGGCGGCGACGGCCTGCGTCACCGCACAGCCCGGCGGGGCGGCGCCCGGGCAGGCCGACCATGTGCTGGTGATCCCGGCGCAGACCATGGCCGACGACCGGGGGGCGGCAGCGACTTCGGTCCTGCCGATGGGGTCGCTGTTCGAAGGCGCGCAATTCCTGACCTTCGAACTCATGATCCTCATGCTGCGCGACCGGCTGGGGGTGGCCCCGGATGCGATGCGCGCCAGGCACACCAATCTGGAGTAGGCCATGGACTGGCAGGACCGCTTTTCGCTGGTGGGGCGCAAGGCGCTGGTGACGGGCGCCTCCAGGGGGATCGGGGCCGAGATCGCGCGCGTCTATGCTGACGCCGGGGCCGACATCGTCGCCGTGGCCCGCGATGACGCCGGTCTGGAAGACACAGCGGGGGCGGTGCGCGCCAAGGGGCGGCGCTGCCTGACCGTGACCGCCGATCTTGGCAGCCCCGACGGGCCGGGCGCGGCGGCGCGAACGGCGCTGGACGCCTGGGGGACCATCGACATCCTGGTGAACTCGGCGGGGATCGCGCGGGTCGCCCCGGCGCTGGACCTGACGGTGTCGGACTGGGACGCGACGATGGTCGTCAACCTGCGCGCGCCCTTCCTGCTGGCGCAGGCGCTGGCGCCCGGCATGATCGCGCAGCGCCGGGGCAAGATCATCAACATCAGTTCGCAGACCGGCGTGATCGCGCTGGACGACCATGCCGCCTATGCCGCGTCCAAGGGCGGCCTGAACGCGCTGACGAAATCGCTCTGCGCCGAATGGGCGCGGCACAACGTGCAGGTGAACGCGATCTGCCCCACGGTGATCCTGACGCCCATGGGGCAGGAGATCTGGGGCCCGCCCGAGAAATCCGACCCCTTCATCGCCGCCACCCCCGCCCGCCGCTTCGGCCAGCCGGTCGAGGTGGCTGACATGGCGCTCTACCTGGCCTCGCCGGCTTCAGACCTGGTCAATGGCGCGATCCTGATGATCGAGGGAGGGTTTTCCAGTGTCTGACGGCGGGATGGCCCCCGCCCAGCCTGTGCCGGATGCGGACTGGGCCTTTGCGCGATACGAGGCTGTCCGCGCCCGTCTGCCGGTGGCGCGCTTCCCGGTGGCGGCGCGGCAGGCGGGTACCCTGGCAGACCTGTCCGACCGCTACGACGGCTTCGTGTTCGATGCCTTCGGGGTGCTGAACGTGGGCGACACGCCGATCCCCGGCGCGGTGGACCGCCTGGCCGACCTTCGCCGCGCGGGCAAGCGCATGGTGGTGCTGACCAATGCCGCGTCCTATACGCGCGCGACGGCGCTGGCGAAGTATCGCCGTCTGGGGTTCGACTTTACCGCAGACGAGGTGGTGTCCTCGCGTGATGTGGCGGCGTCGCGGCTCGACCGTGTGGCACCTGGCGCGACCTGGGCTGCGATCACGGCGGCGGGGGACGATCTGGCCGACATCCCCGTGACCTGCCGCGACATGCTGGATGATCCCGGCGCCCTGAACGCCGCGGATGCGGTCCTGTTCCTGTCGTCGGTCCGCTGGACGGCTGCCGACCAGGCCCGGCTGGTGGCCAGCCTCGCGGCGCGACCCCGTCCCGTGGTCGTGGCCAACCCCGACATCGTCGCCCCCCGGGAGGATGGTCTGACGCTGGAACCCGGCGCCTTCGCCCATGATCTTGCCGATGCGACGGGAAATGTTCCGGTGTTCTTCGGCAAGCCATTTGACGACGCCTACAGCGATGCGCTGGCTCGCCTCGACGGGGTGCCGCCCGCGCGCATCGCGATGGTAGGCGACACGCTGCATACCGATGTGCTGGGCGGCGCTGCGGCGGGAATGGGCACTGTCCTGATCACGGCGCACGGCCTGTTCGCTGGCTGCGACGTGGCGCCCTACGTCCTGCGGTCCGGCATCGTGCCCGACTGGATCGTGACCACGACCTAGCGCTCGACGCCCGACGAAAGACTCCCACCTGCCGCAAGCAAGCCCTTTGGTGACGTTGGCGCGCGTTCAGTGGTCGTCCGATCTGACGCGATGACGTGCAGACCACAGGCATAGCAGCGGCTGACCGCGGCCATCCGATGCCCTCTGTCGGTCACGCTGAACGACCGCGCCTTCCGCAGTTCCGCTTGTCACGACCGCAACATTTCGGGCGCGGGAGGTTTCTGTCAGGTGACCAC
>CAYYOE010000046.1:10904-15530 GCA_964473055.1 uncultured Rhodobacterales bacterium
ACCGCGCACCGTTTCTGCGAGGCCCTCGAACTGGTGCGCCATCGGGCTTGCGCGGCGCCACACCATGCCGATGGTGCGCGACGGGGCAGGCGGGGGAAACCGCGCCACCGCGACCGCGGCAGCGCGGGTTTCCACTGGCACCGCCATGTCCGGGATCAGGGTCACGCCGAGCCCCGCGCCGACCATTTGCACCAGAGTGGACAGCGAACTGCCGTCCAGCAACTCGCGAGGGGACGCCCCGCCACGGTTGCAGAACGACAACGCCTGATCGCGGAAACAGTGCCCTTCCTCCAGCAGCAGAAGCCGCATGGTGCGCAGGCCCTCGGGCCCCGGCACGGGCAGGTTCGCTTCGGACGCCGGGCGGACCAGCACGAACTCCTCCGAGAAGAGCGGCGTCTCTGTCAGGCCGGGCTCCGAGATCGGCAGCGCCACGATGGCGGCGTCGATGCGGCCGTCATGCAGTTCCGAGATCAGCCTCGGTGTCAGTGTCTCGCGCAGGTTCAGGTCGAGCCCGGGATGCGAAGCCGTCAGACGGACCACCAGCCTGGGCAGAAGATACGGAGCGACGGTCGGGATCACGCCCAGACGCAGCCGCGCCAGCGGCCGGTCGCGTGCGGCACGGCTGAAATCGGCCAGTTCATCCACCGATCGAAGTATGGCACGGGCCCGATCAATGAAGTCGCGGCCAAAGGCGGTCGGTCGAACCTCACGCGGGGCCCGCTCGAACAGGTCGGCGCCGAGGCCGGCCTCCAGGTCGCGCAACTGCATCGACAGGGCGGGCTGCGAGACGGCGCAGGCGGCGGCGGCCCGCCCGAAATGCCCGTGGCGAGCCAGCGCATCGACATATCGCAGCTGACGCAAGGTAAGGTTATTCATAAGAACAGATTATCGCATTGATCAGTAGTTTCAACTTAAACTGATCGGAAAGACTTGCTAGAATGATTCCAAGGCCGGGTCCGTTCGGGACCTGCGCTGCCTCGGGCACGCATCGAACGTGCCCCCAATTCAAGCCGGATGGAGCCAGACATGATGGACGGAAGCGATCGGGGCAAATGCCCGGTGATGCACGGAGCGATCACCACGCAGACCCGCAGCGTGACGGACTGGTGGCCGAACAGCCTGAACCTCGACATCCTGCACCAGCACGACCGCAAGCCGAACCCGTTGACCGGGTTCAATTATCGCGAGGCGCTGAAGGGTCTGGACGTGACGGCGCTGAAGGCGGACCTGACCGCGCTTATGACCGACAGCCAGGACTGGTGGCCCGCGGACTGGGGCCATTACGGCGGGCTGATGATCCGCATGGCCTGGCATGCGGCGGGGTCCTACCGGGTATCCGACGGCCGCGGCGGCGCGGGCACGGGCAACCAACGTTTCGCGCCCCTGAACAGCTGGCCAGACAACGCCAACCTGGACAAGGCGCGGCGGCTTCTGTGGCCGATCAAGAAGAAATATGGCAATGCCGTCAGCTGGGCCGACCTGTTCATCCTGGCCGGCAACGTCGCCTATGAATCCATGGGACTGAAGACCTTCGGCTTCTCCTTCGGGCGCGAGGACATCTGGCACCCGGAAAAGGACATCTACTGGGGGTCCGAGACCGAATGGCTCGCCCCGTCCGAGAACCGGTATGAGGACCTGTCGAACCCGTCCACGCTGGAAAACCCGCTGGCCGCTGTCCATATGGGCCTGATCTACGTGAACCCGGAAGGCGTGAACGGCAAGCCCGACCCGATGGCGACCGCGGCGCAGGTGCGCGAGACGTTCCTGCGCATGGCGATGAACGACGAGGAAACCGCCGCGCTGACCGCCGGTGGCCACACCGTCGGCAAGACCCACGGCAATGGTCGGGCGGAAAACCTGGGTCCGTCGCCGGAAGGCGCGGACATCAGCGAGGCGGGCCTGGGCTGGATGAACCACACCACCCGCGCCGTCGGCCGCGACACCGTGACCAGTGGGATCGAGGGCGCCTGGACCACGCATCCGACCCAGTGGGACGGCGGCTACTTCAAGCTGCTCCTGGGCTACGAGTGGGAGTTGAAGAAGTCCCCCGCCGGCGCCTGGCAGTGGGAACCCATCGGCATCAAGGACGAGGACAAGCCGGTGGACGTGGAAGACCCGTCCATCCGCCACAACCCGATCATGACCGACGCCGACATGGCGATGAAGGTGGACCCGGCCTATCGCGCGATCATCGAGCGGTTCGCGGAGGATCAGGACTACTTCTCGGACACCTTCGCGCGGGCGTGGTTCAAGCTGACCCACCGCGACATGGGGCCGAAGGTGCGTTACTTCGGGCCCGAGGTTCCGGCCGAGGACCTGATCTGGCAGGATCCGGTGCCCGCGGGCCGCACCGACTATGACGTGGCGGCTGCAAAGGCGCAGATCGCGGCGCTGGGCCTGTCCGTGCAGGACATGGTCACGACCGCCTGGGACAGCGCCCGCACCTTCCGCGGGTCCGACATGCGGGGTGGGGCCAACGGCGCACGCATCCGTCTGGCGCCGCAGAAGGACTGGGAGGGGAACGAGCCCGCCCGCCTGGCGCGCGTGCTGGCGGCCTATGACGGCGTGGCTGCGGCCACGGGCGTGCCTGTGGCCGACATCATCGTGCTGGGGGGGAACCTTGGCGTCGAGATGGCCGCCAAGGCGGCGGGCCATGACGTGACGGTGCCCTTCGCCCCCGGCCGTGGCGACGCGACCGACGCGCAGACCGACGTGGACAGCTTTGCCCCGCTGGAGCCGCTGGCCGACGGGTTCCGCAACTGGATGAAGAAGGACTATGCCGTGGCGGCCGAGGAGCTGATGCTCGACCGCGCGCAGTTGCTGGGCCTGACGGGGCCGGAGATGACGGTGCTGGTCGGCGGCATGCGGGCAATGGGCACCAATCACGGCGGCACCGCGCATGGCGTGTTCACCAGCCGCCCCGGCGCGCTGACGAACGACTTCTTCGTCACGCTGACGGACATGGCCTACAAGTGGGTGCCGAAGGGGTCGAACCTCTATCACCTGGTTGACCGCAAGACGGGCGCGGTGGCGTTCACCGCGACGCGGGCGGACCTGGTGTTCGGGTCGAACTCGGTCCTGCGCGCCTATTCGGAAGTCTATGCCCAGGACGACGCGGGCGAGCGGTTTGTGAAGGACTTCGTCGCGGCCTGGGCCAAGGTAATGAACGCCGACCGCTTCGACCTGGCGGTCTGAGCGGTTCCGACGCGAAACGATCAGGCGCTCCGGGGCAACCCGGGGCGCCTTTTCACGTCGCCCGGATCACTGCGGCATCATGTCCATGACCGCACCCGGCGCCCCGGCCAGGATCGCGATGGCGTCGAACCCTTCCTGTCGTCCGCTGGAATCGAACAAGGTCATCGTCCCAACCCCGAGACCGCGCATTCGCACGGCATCGGAACCCCTCATGGTGTGGCCGGTCACCAACGGCAGATCATAGACGGCCGCGTGCCACTCGTCGGTCGAGCGCACCTCTGGCGCACGCGGGTTGAACAGGGTGACGCGCAGGGATGCGCCGACACGTCCGTTCTCCACCGCTATGCCAAGGGCGGGTTCGCCCAGCGGTGTCGTCATCATGACCGAGGTCTTTGCGAAATCTGCCGACACGGGCGTGCGCCCGTCGAAAGTGACCTCGGCGATGACATGCGTTCCGATCTGGTTGTCATAGATCCTGTACGTATCGTTCGGTCGGGACCGCTTGTAGAGCGTGAAGTGAAGCGTCCATGTTCCGCTCGGGAACTCGGCGTCGGGCAGCGGGCTCGTCACGACATAGGCATGTGTCTCGATGAAGTCGCGGTCTGGGTGGCGCTGGCTCGTGTAGTGCTCGGCCAACGGGAACGAGGGACTCACCTCCCAGAAGGGCGACGTTTCCTGCGCGGGCTGCTGATCGTCGACCTGAAATTCACCGACCAGCCCATCGACGATGTCTTCGTTGCCCGGTTGCAGCACCAGCGACAGGCGCTCGTGGTCGCGCTTGCCCGGGTCGACGACCTGGTAGCGCAGGGCGGTGCCGAGGGTGTCCACATAGGCCAGACCGGTCATCGGCTCGCTGCCATAAAGATGTGGGCCGGACGGGTCGAGGCAGATTTCCGAAAGCTCGTGCCGGTGCCACTCCTGGATCTTCTTGTAGGTCAACAGCATCAGGCCGGGCAGGAAGGGACAGTCGGACAACGGGATATAGGCATGAAGGCCGCCGTTCTGCGTCTGTGCCGCTGCCGGCAAGCCCAGGGCGATCGACGCCGAAGTCGCGCAAACGCGCAGCAGGCCGCTTCCAGTCTGCGCTCGGCGCATTGTCTTCCTTTCGGATTGTTGGACGGTCTTACGATACCGGCGAAGTCCACAGCGTCAACGCGGCAATCGGGTCAGGATCGCATCGGCGCGTGCGATCAGGTCGTCGGGGCCGGGATCGGCGGCCAGGGCGCCGACCCGGTCCTGCCAGTCGGCCGTGGCCGCGCTCATCCCGCCGCCCAGGCCCAGGTCGGCGACCGTCACGGCCACCTCGCGCATCTCGGCAGCGCGGCGCGCCCCGTGGACCATCATCCGTTCGAGATTGTAGGCCCCCCGCGCCCGCCAGTCGATGCCGGGGTGCGAAGCGGTCAGTGAAGCGACCACCTCGTCCTCGACCCC
>CAYYOE010000047.1:0-15403 GCA_964473055.1 uncultured Rhodobacterales bacterium
CAGCGTAGCTGACCATCGACATGGCGGGGATGGGCGAGAAGCCGAACACGCGGTCAGGGCCGTACACCTTGGCCGTCCAGGCGTTGGCGGCGGCGGTGATCTCGGTCACCTCGTCCCACGAGGCACGGACGAAGCCGCCCTTGCCGCGGGTCTTGACGTAGGACGCGCGAGCGGCGGGATCGGCCTGGATCGCGGCCCAGGCCTGCACCGGCGTCATGGTGCGCCGCATCTCGCGCCACAGCCGCATCAGGCGACCACGCACCAGCGGCGTCTTCACGCGATTGGCGCTGTAGAGATACCAGCTGTAGGAGGCGCCGCGCGCACAACCCCGCGGTTCGTGGTTCGGCAGGTCCGGCCGCGTGCGCGGATAGTCGGTCTGCTGGGTTTCCCAGGTGACGATCCCCGACTTGACGTAGATCTTCCAGCTGCACGACCCGGTGCAGTTCACCCCGTGGGTCGAACGCACGACCTTGTCGTGCCGCCAGCGGGCGCGGTAGGTCTCTTCCCAGTCGCGGTTCTCGATGGTGGTCTGGCCGTGACCGTCGCTGAAGGTGTCCTTGCGGACGGATTTCAGGAAGTTCAGGCGATCCAGAAGATGGCTCATCGGCTGTCTCCGTCAGGTCTGGTGGAGCGGGACCTTCGCGAGGCCCCGCACGGGGGGCTCAACAGGGGTAGGGCGCGTTCTTCCGGGCGTAGAGCACCCAGTTCAGCACCACGTTGAAGGCGAAGAAGGCGGTCAGTCCCCAGAACACGGGCGCGGCCGACTGGAAGGCCCCGAAGGACCAGGCGAACAGCATTCCGAACAGGAACGGCCCGTAGGCGGCGATCGCTGCGGTAAACCCGATGACGCCCCCCGCCTGCCGCGGCTCGAACAGCATCGGCATCTGCTTGAAGGTCGATGCATTGCCGACCCCGGCGAAGAAGAAGAGCGCCAGCATGCCGGCCACGAACATCGGGAAGGAGGCAAGGCTGTCCGCTCCGGTCACGATCCAGGCCACCGCGCCAGCGCAGACCAGCATGCCGAGACCAGCCCAATGCGTCACACGCGCGCCGCCCAGACGGTCAGAGATCGGACCCGCGATCACCCGGCTCGCGGAACCCACGAGGGGGCCGTAGAAGGCCCAGGCGAGTGGGTCCGGCGCGCCCTCGTAGCCGCCGTAGATCGAGCGGATCAGCAGCGGGAAGGTTGCTGCGAGCCCCGAGAAGGCCCCGAAAGTCATGATGTAGAGCGAGGTCTGCGCCCAGGTGTGGCCCGACCGGAAGATGTCGAACTGCGCCGCGAAGTTGGCCTTGACCGGGATCGAGCGCAGCAGAAGCCAGGCCGAGATGCCGAACACCGCCACGAAGGGGATCATCACCAGGGGCGCGTTCTGCAGGTAGACCTGGCTCTCGACGCCGCCCCTCACCATCGTCTGCGGCTCGCCCAGCCAGGCCATGCCGCCCAGAAGCGCAAAGCCGATCACCCAGGGAGTGACGAACTGAACGATCGAGACCCCGAAATTGCCGATACCGGCCTGGATCGCCAGCGCCGTGCCCTGAAGGCGCTTTGGAAAGAACATCGAGGTCGAGGGCATGAAGCTGGAGAAATTGCCGCCGCCGAGCCCGGCAAGGAACGCCAGAAGCATCAGCACCCAGTAGGGCGTGGCGGGGTTCTGCACCGCGTAGAACCAGCCCACGAGCGGGATCAGGAGCGACAGGGTGGACAGGCTGATGACATGGCGCGCGCCATAGATCGGCGTCAGGAACATGTGGATCAGCCGCAGCGATCCCCCGGCCAGGCCCGGCATCGCAGCCAGCCAGAACAACTGGCCCGCAGTGAACTGGAACCCGATCTGCGGCAGGCGCACGACCAGTGCCGATACGAGAAACCAGGTGATGAAGGCCATCGTCAGGGCGGCGGTGGTAATGATCAGTGTCGTCCAGGCGCGGGCCTTGCCCTCGGCCTCCCAGAAGGCAGCGTTCTCGGGCTCCCACTTCGGCAGCCAGCTGCGCGAGGCAGGGGCCGATTCAGGATTGGTGGCAGCCATGTTGTTTTCCTTCCTTGATCTGCCAGGCGCCGCAGGTGGTACGGCACCGATCGTATGGCGACCGGCGGGTATGCCGCCGACCATGGGGTGTCAGCCGACGGCCCGCGCATTGCCGCCGATACGGGCAAGCGCTGCGCGCAGGTCGTCGATGTCGCGGAACTTGGCGGTCATGGTCAGGCCCTCGCCGCGTTCGGCCAGCGCCACCTTCTGCGGCCCGCCGAACAGGGCGGCGAGTTCCGCCTCGGCCTCCTTCTTGAGCCGGGCCTCGGCGGCAATGGCATGGTCGACCGAGGACAGGATGTATTCCTCGCCGAAGCCGCCCTCGGGTTCCTTCAGCCAGATCCAGCACACGGCCCAGCTGATCAGCGCCCCTCCGGCGATGATGAAGAAGAACTGCGAGGGCGTGACGAACATGAAGACGAAGAGGTAGAAGACCGCACCCACGTTGCCGTAGGCCCCGGCCATCCCCGCGATCTGGCCCGTGACGCGCCGCTTGATCGAAGGGATGATCCCGAAGGTCGCGCCTTCCGCCCCCTGCACGAAGAAGCTGCACATGATGGTGATCGCGATGGCGATGATCAGCGGCCAGGAAGAATTCAGCAGCCCCATCAGCGCGAAGCCTGCGGCGATGCCCATCATGTAGGCCAGCATCACGAAGCGGCGGTTGCCGAAGCGGTCCGACACCAGCCCGCCCATCGGCCGCGCGAAGAGGTTCACGAAGGCGAAGGACGCAGCGATCAGGCCCGCAGCCACGGGCGTCAGGCCCCAGGTCTCCTGGAAGAACAGCGGCAGCATCGACACTACCGCAAGCTCGGCCCCGAAGTTGGCGAAATAGGTGGTGTTCAGGGCCGCGACCGAGGCGAAGGGATAGCGGTCGTCCTCGGGCACGCCCTTCTTCAGGATGGGGACGTTGACCTTGATCGCCAGCCACACCTGGTAGACCACGACAATCGCGATGGCGCCGTAGCAGATCGCCGCCGTCATCCCGTCGATGTAACCCATCAGCTGGATGCGATAGACGAGGATCGACAGGATCCCGACCATCGGCACCGTGAAGATCACGAGCAGCGCAAGGTCGCGCCAGGACGACACCTCGAGCGCCATCGACTTGCGCGGCTTCTTGTGGGTGTCGCGGGTCGGACCGTCGGTGATGGCGAACCAGTAGAACACGCCATAGGCCGCCATGACCGCACCCGAGGTGGCGATCGCCCAGCGCCAGCCGTCGGGGCCGCCATACATCGTCAGGGCGATTGTCGGGATGGTCATTGCCGCGGCGGCCGAACCGAAGTTCCCCCAGCCCGCGTAGAACCCTTCGGCAAAGCCGATATCGCGCGGGCGGAACCACAGCGCCGTCATGTGGATGCCGATGACGAACGAGGCGCCGACCGACGACAGCACAAGCCGTGCCATGAACAGCTGTTCCTTCGTGGTTCCGAAGGCGAAGACGAAGGTCGGTATCGCCATCGACACCATCAGCACCGAGAACACCCGTCGCGGACCCCATCGGTCGAGCGCCATGCCGACAAGAATGCGCGCGGGAATGGTCAGCGCCACGTTCGCGATGGCGAACAGGCGGATGTCGTCGCGGGTCAGCCAGTCGGCCGAGGCCAGCATCGAGGATGCCAGCGGGGCCATGTTGAACCAGACGTAGAAGCAGATGAAGAACGCGATCCAGGTCAGGTGAAGCGCCCTGATCTCTGCATTGCGGAAGCGGAAGATGTCGGAGACTTGCATCTATGTCCCTCGGGGTTGGTCGGCTTCCTGCGCCCGTTTCTCGACATGTGTCGGCACGATCAGCAGGGGGCACTTGACGCGACGGGCAAGGAAGGCACTGACCGATCCGAAGGTCATGTGGTCGAATTCCTCGACCAGCGCGTCGATCCGGCGCGTGATGAAATTGAGCGGACCGGAGTCCGGCTGGTGGCTGTGACGGGCCATGACCAGAAGGTCGGGCTGCTTCTCCTCTGTCGCGCGCAGGATCATCTTGCGCGCGTCGCCCTCGGCCAGCAGGACCCTGGCGGTGAAACCCTCAGCCAGCAGTTCCGCCGCCGCCGCCTCGACCCCGGCCTTTTGCGACCGATACTGTTCGTCGAACATGTCGTCGGCGCCTGCAGTGGACGAGCCAACGTCCTCGATCACCGAGATCAGCGTGACGTCGGGTTTCAGCGGCCCGAACATCGCCTTGACGGTGTCGAGCGCGATCCGCGCGTTGCGCGAGTTGTCGTATGCGAGCATCACATCCATGGGCATTTCCCGGTCAGCCGCCAGGCGCTGCGGCCCGGTTGCGGCGACCAAAGGGCGGGCCGGGCTGGACGGACTTGATCCGGATCAATCCTGCGTGTGTGAGCGGCGTGAAACCGGCCCCGTTTGCGGTTCTGGGGGTATCGGCATGACCCATTGCAAAATGCCGGATCGTGCTTTTCGGGTTGAGGTCCTGCAGACTTCGCGGCAAGTCTTGATAAATATCAATCGAAGAATCGCGAGGTTCTGCGGATGCGCCCCCACGAACTGCCGGAGATCCGCCATCTGCCGCTGTTTCGCGACATGCTCCAGAGCAGTTTCGAGTCGCTGATGCAGGGGGCCTATGCGCAGTCGTTCCCGGCCGGGCTCGAGATGATCCGGCAGGGCGATCCTGCGGATTTCCTGCATGTCATCATGGAAGGTCAGGTCGAACTCTATGCCCGGTGGGGCGGGCGGGAATGCACCATGGCGGTGGTGCGCCCTGTCGGCACCTTCATCCTGGCCGCCTGCATCAAGGACGCGCCCTACCTGATGTCGGCGCGCACGGTCGAGCGGTCGCGCATCATCCTGGTCCCTGCCTCGGACCTGCGCGCGGTGTTCCGGCGCGATCCCGAATTCGCGGTGTCGGTCATCAACGAACTGGCCGGCTGCTACCGGTCGGTCGTGCGCCATGCCAAGGGGCTGAAGCTGCGCACCTCGCGCGAACGCATCGCATCATACCTGCTGCGCCAGTCGATGATGGCGGGCAACGTGCCAAGCTATATCCTGCCTGTCGAGAAGCGCCTGCTGGCCAGCTATCTCGGGATGACGCCCGAGAACCTGAGCCGCGCCGTCAAGTCGCTCGAGGCCGACGGGGTCAAGATCGACGGCGTGCGGGTGATCATAACCGACCGGGAAAAGCTGACGGCCCTGGCACAGCCCGACCGTCTGATCGACGGGCCGGACCCGGAGGCGGCCAGCGCCGGGGCGAGCTTGCCGCAGGTCGCACGCGGAACCTGAGCGTCCGGCCGGACCGAACAGGTGCATACGGGCGGCCGGGCGCAGCTGGACTTGCCCGGCGGGGGATCGTTCGCGCGGGTGCAGCGCGTCGTGATGCTGTTGCCCCGTCGTTCAGTCCGCCTCCTTCACCGCCGACAGGAACTGCTGTGTCCGCTCGCGCTGGGGATTGTCGAACAGCGCTTTTGGCGGACCCTGTTCCTCGATCCGGCCACGAAAGAAGAAGCAGACGCGGTCCGAGATATCGCGGGCAAAGCCCATCTGGTGAGTGACCATGAGCATCGTCAGGTTGTGTTCGCCCACGAGGCGACGGATCACGTTCGTCACCTCGCCGATCACCTCGGGGTCGAGCGCCGATGTTACCTCGTCGAACAGCATCACCTTGGGCCGCATCGCCAGAGCCCGGGCAATGGCGACGCGCTGCTGTTGGCCGCCCGACAGGCGCGAGGGATGCTGGTCCTTCTTCTCGATCATGCCAACCATGTCGAGCAGTTCCTCGGACCGGGCCCGCGCGTCGGCGCGGGACATCCCCAGAACCTGCACCGGCCCCTCCATGCAGTTCTGCAGCGCGGTCATGTGCGGGAACAGGTTGAAGTGCTGGAAACACATGCCGATTGATGACCGCATCCGTCGCAGGTGCCGTTCGTCCGCCAGGACAAGCCGCCCGTTCCGCTCCATATGGGTGAGGGGCTTGCCATCGACATAGATCACCCCGCCGTTGATCGTCTCCAGCGTCATCAGCATCCGCAGAACGGTGGTCTTTCCCGATCCGGACGGGCCGATGACCGTCACCATCTCGCCCTCGGCCACATCGAGGTTCAGGTTGTCGAGCACGGTCAGCGAGCCATAGCTCTTTGTCACGTTCATGAACCGGACCATCGGGCGGTCGCCCTCGGGCAGTTCCAGCGGGTAGTCGGCGAGGTCCATTTCACTGCATTCCCAGCTTGCGGCGCACCCACTGCTCGAACAGCCGTACAAGGCCGGCCGCGGGCAGCGAGATTGCGAGGAAGATCACGCCGACGAGCGTGAAGGGTTCGAGGAAGCGGTAGTGTTCGGACCCGATGGCGTTCGCGGCGTGCATCAGTTCGGCAACGCCGATCACGCTCAGCATCGGCGTGTCCTTGAAGATGCCGACAAGGTAGTTGCCCATCCCCGCGATGGACGGCGGCAGCGCCTGCGGGATGACGATGCGGAAATAGGTGTCACGGGTGGTAAGATTAAGTGCGCGACAGGCTTCCCACTGACCCTTCGGCACCGCCTCGATCCCGGCGCGATAGACCTCGGACAGGTAGGCGGCATAGTGCAGTCCGATGGCGATCATGCCTGCGGTCCACGGGGAAAGCCGGATGCCGAATTGCGGAAAGACATAGAAGACGAAGAAGATCTGCAGGACGAGCGGGGTCGACCGGATGAACTCGACAGTTTCGCGCACGGCGAAGGTCAGAGGTTTCCATGGCGTCCGCTGCGCCAGTGCGAAGACCAGGCCCAGCACGACAGCGATGGCATATCCGATTCCGGCAGCCATCAGCGTGTTGACCGTCGCCGCGAGGAGTCGCGGCAGGATCACCCAAGTGAATTCCCAGTTCCAGTCGAACCTCATGCCCGGCCGAGCCTCCGCGCCATGACACGCTCTAGCCAGCGCATGAAGGGGGTCAGAAGAAACCGGGCGAGAAGATAGTAGACGATAAGGGCGATGCCGAAGGCCTGCGCCGAAAGGAACGTCGAAGCGTTGATCTGCTTTGCCTCGAACATCAGGTCGGCGACCGAGATCAGCGAGACAAGCGCGGTGCCTTTCAGAAGCTCGATCAACAGGTTGCCCCAGGGCGGAAGCATGATCACCAGTGCCTGAGGCAGAATGATGCGCCGCATCCGTCGCGCTGGCGACATCGACAGGGCATATGCGGCTTCCCACTGGCCCTTCGGAACCGACTGGATCGCACCCCGGACCAGTTCTGCACCGTAGGCACCGACGTTCAGGCCTACCGAAAGAAAGCCCGCCGTGAACTTGTCGAGCGTCACCCCGAAAAGCGGCAGCACGAAGAAGATCCAGTAAAGCTGCACAAGAAGCGAGGTGCCGCGGAAGATCTCGATGTAGACGACCGCGGGCCAGCGGATCAGCCGGGTGCCCGACAGCTTTCCAAGACCTGCCACCAGCGCGACCGATATTGCGACAAGGGTGGCAAGCACGAACTGAGCCGCGGTGACCAGCGTGCCGTCGGCAATGCGGCTACCGTAGATCTCAAGGAATTCCCAGATAGGCATCGGCCGCCCCCGCGCCGTGAGTGCGGGGAGCGGCCGCGCCGCCCCCCGGTCGGGATCAGCGGTTGGCGCAGACCCACTCGGTGGTCACATCGCCCGGCAGCGATGCCTCGCCGTAGCCGTACTCGGCGACCACGGCCAGCATTTCGGGCGAGCCGAGGTATTCGGCCTGAGCCGCGTTGAAGGCATCGACGAAGTCCTGATCGTCCATGCTGAACGCGATGCCGGCCCAGTTGATGGACTCCTCCGGCAGCGCCGACGGATCCGTCACTTCAAGCGTGCCGCCGGTGCTGTCGGCAAGCTGTTTCATGGTGAAGAAGGTTCCCGCCCCCGCGTCGGCGCGCCCTGCGCGCACGGCGGCAAGGATCTCGGTGGGGCCCGGCACCTGCATGATGTTGGAATCCGTCACCCCGGCCGCCCTTGCGGCTTCGATGTTGGAATAGCCCGCACCGGTCACCATCACGGCGCCGGCACCGGCGATTTCGTCATAGGTCTCGACGCCCTTCGGGTTGCCGGCTTCGACAAGGAAGGCGTCGCCGACCCGCGCCATCGGTTCCGAGAAGGCCACGTTCGCGCAACGCGACGACAGGATGTTCATGCCACCCGTGATGATGTCGAAGCGGCCCGCCTGCAGGCCCGGGATCAGCCCGCCCCACTCGGTCTGCACCGGTTCGATGTTGGTGTGGCCCATCTTTTCCAGCACGCCGAGGGCATGGACATTCACGAAACCCCGGGGTTCGCCGCCGGCGCCCGGATACGCGAACGGAATCTCGTTGGCGAACCCGATGCGGATGGGCTGGCCCGCAGCGATCCGGTCCATGAGCGGACCGGCAAGTGCCGCGACCGAGGTCGCGCCAACCGCGACCACAGCGACGAGGGTGGTCCTGAGTGCTTTCTTCATGCCGTTCTCCCCTGTTGGGCGGACTCGCAGGATTTCCTGCGTGACCGCAGTGTTGTGCACATCATTCGCGAACGATCAGATCTGTCAAGAAATATCCCTTTTCAAAACTGGGCTCCTGAGCAATCATTCTTATGGATGCGCGGATTCTCCGCGATGATGTACACAATTCGATCTTCACCCGAGACATGAGGGCTTCATGGTACGAGCGAACGCTCCTTTCAGCGCAGAGGAATACGCGCGCCGCATCGACAAGGCGCGCCGCGCCATGGAGGCGGCAGGTCTAGACGTCCTTTTCGTCACCGACCCGTCGAATCAGGCGTGGCTGACCGGCTATGACGGATGGTCGTTCTACGTCCATCAGGGCGTGATCCTCGGGCTCGACGGGGATCCGGTTTGGTGGGGGCGCTTTCAGGATGCCAATGGGGCCCTGCGCACCGTCTGGATGGATGACGACCACGTCGCCGGCTATGCCGACACCTACGTCCAGTCGACCACCAGCCATCCGATGGAGGACCTTGCCCGACGTCTTGCCGACATGGGTTTCGCCAGCGCCCGGATCGGCGTCGAGATGGAGAACTACTACTATTCCGCCAAGGCCCATGCGGTTCTCGGGGCAGAGCTTCCGAACGCCCGGCTGGTCGATGCGACGGCGCTGGTGAACTGGCAACGCATGGTCAAGTCGCCCGAGGAAGTCGCCTTCATGCGCAAGGCCGCCCGGATCTCCGAGCGGATCGTGACGTTGGGCATCGATCTCGCGCGGCCCGGCCTGCGCAAGAACGAGCTTGTGGCCGAGATTTCGCGCGCGGGCATCCTTGGCGTGGGGGACGACTGGGGCGACTACCCCGCCATCGTCCCCCTCACGCCATCGGGCATCGACGCGACGGCGCCGCACCTCACCTGGAACGGCGATCCGATGAAATCGGGCGAGGCGACCTTCTTCGAACTGTCGGGCTGTTACCGGCGCTATCACGCGCCGCTGTGCCGGACGGTTCACCTCGGCAAGCCGCCGCAGGACATGGTCGATGCCTCGATGGCACTGACCGAGGGGCTGGAGGCGGGCCTGGAAGCCGCGCGCCCGGGCAACCGCACCTGCGACGTCGCCAACGCCCTTGCCGCCGCGCTCGAAAAGGTCGGCATCCGCCGCTCGGCCCGGTGCGGCTATCCGATCGGGTTGAGCTATCCGCCCGACTGGGGCGAACGCACCGCTTCGTTCCGGGGGAACGATCAGACCGTGCTGGAACCCGGCATGACCTTTCACTTCATGCCGGGCCTCTGGATGACCGACTGGGGGCTGGAAACCACCGAGTCGATCCTGATCCGCGAAAGCGGCCCGGCCGAGGCCTTCTGCTCGGTCGAGCGCAAGCTCTTCGTGAAGGACTGACGGCGTGGACGCACTTCAGGCCACGCGCGACCTGCTGGCAGACCTGATCGCCTATCCGACGGTCTCGTCCGACAGCAACCTGGCGATGATCGCGCATCTGGCGGGGCGGCTGGAAGAAGCCGGAGCGCGGGTCGAGGTTCATCTCGACCCCTCGGGGCAGAAGGCCAACCTCTTTGCCACCATCGGCCCCGAGGGCGACGGCGGGATCGTGCTGTCAGGCCACACCGACGTGGTGCCTGTCGTGGACCAGGACTGGACCTGCGATCCCTTCGCCCTGACCGAACGGGACGGCCGCCTCTACGGTCGGGGTGCCTGCGACATGAAGGGCTTCATCGCCGCGGCCGTTACGATGGCGCCGCGTTTCGCCGAACTTGCGGGGGCCAGGCCGCTGCACTTCGCCTTTACCCATGACGAAGAGATCGGGTGCATCGGCGCCCAGGCTCTTGTTGCCACGCTTCGTTCCAAGGGCCTCCGACCGGCGGTGGCGATCGTGGGCGAACCGACCTCGATGCAGATCATCGAAGGGCACAAGGGCTGCTACGAATATTCCACGCACTTCACCGGGCTCGAAGGTCACGGGTCCGCACCCGATCTTGGCGTCAACGCGGTGGAATTCGCGGTGCGCTATGTCGCGCGCCTGATCGAGTTGAAAGAGGCTCTCCAACAGCGAGCGCCGCCGGGCTGCCCCTTCGATCCGCCCTGGACGACGATCAATACCGGCAGCCTTGTCGGCGGTCATGCGCACAACGTGATCCCCGGAAAGGCGCGCGTCGACTGGGAGATGCGCCCGGTGCAGTCAGGCGACGCCGATTTCGTGAAGGACAACCTCCACCGCTTCTGCGCGCAGACGCTCCTTCCTGCGATGCGCGCGGTCGCACCCGAGGCGGACATCGTGACCGAGACGATCGGGGAAGTTGACGGTCTGATCCCCGCCGACGACAACGAAGCCCGGCGCATCGTGATGGAACTGACCGGCGCGAACGGCGCGGGTCTGGTGCCATTCGGTACCGAGGCGGGGATCTACCAGGCGATGGGCATGTCGGTCGTGATCTGCGGACCGGGCTCGATCGACCAGGCGCACAAGCCCGACGAATACGTCTCGCTCGACCAGATGTCGCAGTGTCTGGCGATGCTGGACCGGCTGGGCGCGAGACTCGTCTCCTGAACGATGGGGCAGGCGACACCCGCAGTCCCTCATGCCGGCGCGCCGTACTGGCGCCTGGCGCCCTTCGTCTTCGTGCTGCTCTGGTCGGGGGGCTACAGCTTTGCAAAGCTGGGCCTTGCCCATGCCGAACCCATGACTCTGCTTTCCCTGCGCTACGGGCTTGCCGTCCTGGCGCTTGCGCCATTTCTTCTGCGAACCGGAATCGGCTGGCCAAAGGGCGCGCGGCACTGGATGGCGCTCGCAGTCACCGGCTTTCTCATCCAGTGCGTCTATTTCGGACTGGCCTATCTTGCGATGAAGCGCGGAATGAACGCCGGGACGGCAGCGATCATCATGGCCCTGCAACCGATCCTCGTGGCAACCCTGGCGCCACTCGTCGGGGCGGGGCCACGGGGACGATGGGTCTGGGCAGGCCTCGCACTTGGGTTTCTCGGCGTGCTGATCGTCATCCTGGCCGGAGACTCCCTCGGCCCAAGTCCGACCATCGCCGTGATGCTTGCCTTTGCGGCACTTCTGGGGATCACCGCCGCGACGCTTTTCGAGAAGTGGCATGGCTTCAGGAACGACCCGGCCGTCGGTGGCGTCGTGCAGTATCTTGTCGGGTTTGCCGTCCTCGCACCCGTGGCGGCAGCGACCGAAAGCCTTGCGGTGGTCTGGCATCCGGCGCTTCTTGTGTCGCTCGCCTATCTCGTCCTTGCGAACTCGATCATTTCGGTCGGGCTCTATATTGCGCTGCTGCATCGCGGCGATGCCACGCGGATATCTGCGCTGCTGTATCTGGTCCCTCCCATGGCGCTTCTCGCGGCCTGGGCAATCCTTGGTGAAAGCGTGACGGCCCTTGCGCTCGGGGGTTTTGCCCTTTGCGTTCTGGGCGTCTACATCGTTCATCGGAGAACGGCATGATGAGAGGCGGCAGATGAACGTCGAGTGGATCGGGATCTCGGGCAGCGCGCGTGACCGGTTCGAGCGGATGCACGACGAAATCCGGACCCGGATCTGCCTGCTCGACTATGCCCCGGGCATGCGGCTGTCCGAAGAGGCGCTTGCAGCCGAGTTCGGGATCAGCCGGACGCCACTGCGCCGGGTGCTGGCACGGCTCGAAAGCGAAGGGCTGCTTCAGTCGGTGCATGGTGTCGGCACCTTCGTGACAGATGTCGAGATCGGGGAACTGGCCCAGACCTACCGGCTGCGGCTCGAGCTTGCCGAACTGACCGGCAGGCTCGACCCGGCGCTTCCCGATGCGGCGCTTTGGTCCGAGCTCCAGGACCTGTCGGGGCGATCGAAGGCCTTGATCGACGACCCGGAACCCCGGCGTTTCGCGCAGGTGAACATGGATTTCTTCCGGGCGCTGCTGCGGCTCACCAAGAACGAACCGCTGCGCGAGATCAGCGAAAGGCTCTACTTCCAGACGACACGGATCTGGCTGAAGTCGGTTTTTGCTTCGCGGATCGATCTTCGCGACGAGGTGGACGTCTTCTGTCGCGAGGTCGATGACATCCTCCGGGCGCTCGAGATCGGCGATCTCCACGCGGCGGCGCTCATCCAGCGCGCACATGTCTCAATGAGTTTCCAGCGAATGCTGAAGGGAACCGCGCCCCGGGCGGATTGACCCCCCCTCGGGTCTGCCTGGGCCTTTCCAGGACAGGATGCCACCTGAACGCGCGCCGGCGTTGCCAAGGCGGCTGGCCGCCCCATCCTCGTCAGCGGAACGCGCACCGTTCCGGGCGCCGGTCGGCTTTTCTTCCCTGCGGTCCTGCGCTAACCCCGGTCTCGCCCGACGTTGGGCGAGGGAGGCACGAAACCATGCGCGATTTCCATTTGCCGGGCCGTTCGTCCGTCCATGCGCTGAACGGCATGGCGGCGACATCGCACCCGATCGGGGCGCGTGTGGCAGTGGACATCCTGCAAGCGGGCGGCAACGCCGTCGACGCCGCGATCGCGGGCGCCGTGGTGCTGGGCCTGTGCGAACCGCAGATGACCGGGATCGGCGGCGACTGCTTCGCCCTGATCAAGCCCGCCGGATCCGAGGATGTGGTCGCCGTCAACGGATCGGGCCGCGCCCCCGCGGGCCTGTCGGCCGCCACCCTGCGCGATGCAGGCCATGCCGAGGTGCCGCCTTACAGCGCCCATGCCGTCACCGTGCCGGGCGCGGTCGATGCCTTCGACCGCATGGCGCGCGACTGGGGTCGCATCGGTCTGGCGGCGATCCTTGCCCCCGCGATCCGCTATGCCGAGGAAGGGGTACCCGTCGCCCCCCGCGTCGCCGCCGACTGGGCCGAGGCCGAAGGCCACCTGACCGGCGCGGCGCGCGACTTCTACCTGATTGGCGGCCACGCACCCAATGTCGGACAGGTCTTTCGCCACGCGGGCCAGGCCGAGGCTCTGCGCCGCATCGCCGCGCAGGGCCGCGCCGGGTTCTACGAGGGCGAGGTGGCCGAGGACATGGTGGCAAGCCTCCGCGCGCTGGGAGGCACCCACACGCTGGACGATTTCGCCGCCACTGCCTGCGACGTGGGCCAGCCCGTCAGCGGCCCTTATCGCGGCATCGAGATTGTCGAGCATCCGCCGAACGGCCAGGGGGCCACGGCCCTGCTTCTGGCCGGGATCCTGTCGCATTTCGACATCGCATCGATGGACCCGTTCGGCGCCCAGCGCGCCCATATCGAGGCCGAGGCCACCAAACTCGCTTATGACGCGCGCAACCGCTTCATCGCCGATCCCGCGCACATGACGCGGCTCGACCACATGCTGTCGCCCGCCACCGCCGAACGACTGGCCGGGCTGATCGACCCGAACCGCGCCATGGAAAGCCCGGCCGAGGTGTCCGAACAGGTCCACCGCGAAACGATCTACATCACCGTGGTGGACCGCGACCGCATGGCCGTGTCGCTGATCTATTCGGTGTTTCACAGCTTCGGGTCGGGGCTGGCATCGTCAAAACTCGGCATCAACTTCCAGAACCGGGGCGCCGGCTTCACCCTGAAACCCGGCCACCCGAACGAGGCCGCGGGCGGCAAGCGCCCGATGCACACGATCATTCCCGGCATGGTCCGCCGTGACGCGCGGATCGAGATGCCCTTCGGCGTGATGGGAGGCGCCTATCAGGCGACGGGCCACGCGCGCTTCGTATCGAACCTGACCGATTTCGGAATGCACCCCCAGGCCGCCATCGACGCACCGCGCAGCTTCGCCGAAGCGGGCGAATTGAAACTGGAACGCGGCTATTCGCCCAACGTCCGCCAGCAACTGATCGACATGGGGCACCGGGTCGTCACGCCCGATGCGCCGATCGGCGGGGCACAGGCGATCCGGCTCCATGCGACCGGGGTGCTTGAAGGCGCGTCGGATCCGCGCAAGGATGGTTGTGCCCTTGGCTACTAGGGACACGCGCGCCATGCCGATCACCCCTGCTGCCGACCTTGTGGCCGCAGCAAAGGCCACGGTTCGCCAGGTCACCGTGGACGAGGCCCGCGCGGGCCAGACGGCGGGCACGATGCTGCTGGTCGATGTGCGCGACATCCGTGAACTGGACAAGGAAGGCCGGATCCCCGGCGCGATCCATGCCCCCCGCGGCATGCTGGAGTTCTGGGTTGATCCGGCCAGTCCCTACCACCGCCCGGTGTTTGCCACCGATGCCACACTGGTCATGGTCTGCGCCATGTCCTGGCGGTCCGCGCTGGCGGCGAAGGCGTTGCAGGACATGGGCCTGGACAACGTCGCCGACCTCGACGGCGGCTTTGACGCCTGGCGGGCGGCAGGCGCCCCGGTTGAACGGCGCGACGCCTAGTTCAGGTTGACGTGCAGCGGGTAGTGCCCGTCCTCGAACTCGCCGAACAGGTCGGACAGGTCCGGGTGGTCCACCGGCTCGCCCGAATAGTCGGCCACAAGGTTCTGTTCCGACACATAGGCGACGTAATAGCTGTTCTCGTTCTCGGCCAGCAGGTGATAGAACGGCTGGTCCTTGGCGGGACGGCTTTCCTCGGGGATCGCGGAATACCATTCCTCGGTGTTCGAGAACATCGCGTCCACGTCAAAAACGACACCCCGGAAGGGATGCTTCCGGTGCCGGACGACCTGTCCCAGATGATACTTCGCGCGTGCCTTCAGCATGACCATTTACGCCCCAAACCGTGGTTACAGATTAGGCGCAACCGCTCCGGCTGTCCATGCGACGGGCACCGTTCACAGGGAAACAGTGTGGTGAACCCGATTCGACAGAGGCCTTTCAGAGAAAGATGGCGAAATCGTGTCGGCAAGGGCGGTTTCCGTCGGGCGCGCTTTCCGGTATGCTCCCCGCAAAACAAAAGAATGCGAGCGAGGCAGATGAGCAGACCTTTCCGCGCGCTGGTGCTTGTGCTGTTTGCCGCCGGGTGCGGCGGCGGCAACTTTTCCGCGCCGCGCAACCTCGACAACGCCTGTGCGCTGGCCGACGA
>CAYYOE010000048.1:0-15362 GCA_964473055.1 uncultured Rhodobacterales bacterium
CGGGGCTTCACCGAGTTCCAGACCCCGATCATCACCGCGTCCAGCCCCGAAGGCGCGCGCGACTTCCTGGTGCCGTCGCGCCTGCACCCGGGCAAGTTCTATGCGCTGCCGCAGGCGCCGCAACAGTTCAAGCAGCTGACGATGGTTGCGGGCTTCGACCGCTATTTCCAGATCGCGCCCTGCTTCCGCGACGAGGACCCGCGCGCCGACCGCTCGCCGACCGATTTCTACCAGCTCGACATGGAGATGAGCTTCGTCACCCAGGACGATGTGTTCGCCGCGATCCAGCCGGTGATCGGCGGCATCTTCGAGGAGTTCGGTGGCGGCCGCGCGGTGGACCAGGACTGGCCGCGGATTTCCTACAAGGACGCGGCCTTGTGGTACGGCACCGACAAGCCCGACCTGCGCTGCCCGATCAGGATGCAGGTGGTCAGCGACCATTTCCGTGGCGGCGGGTTCGGCGTGTTCGCCCGGATGCTCGACCAGCCCGGCACCGAAATCCGCGCGATCCCCGCGCCGACGGGTGGCAGCCGCGCCTTCTGCGACCGGATGAATGCCTGGGCCCAGAAGGAAGGCCTGCCGGGGATGGGCTACATCTTCTGGCGCGAGGAGGGTGGCGCAACCGAAGGCGCCGGCCCAATCGCCAAGAACCTCGGCCCGGAACGGACCGAGGATATCCGGCAGGCGCTGGGCCTGACAGCCGGCGACGCGGCCTTCTTCCTTGGCGGGCGTCCGGGCGACTTCGAGAAGGTCGCCGGCCGCGCGCGCACCGTCATCGGCGACGAACTGGGCCTGACCGACAAGGACCGTTTCGCCTTTGCCTGGATCGTCGATTTCCCGATGTACGAGAAAGACCCGGACACCGGCCGGATCGACTTCAGCCACAACCCGTTCTCCATGCCGCAGGGCGGGCTTGACGCGCTGTCGGGCGATCCGCTGGCCGTCACCGGGTTCCAGTACGACCTGGCCTGCAACGGCTACGAACTGGTGTCGGGCGCCATCCGCAACCACCGGCCCGACATCATGTTCCGTGCCTTCGAGATCGCGGGCTATGGCCGGGACGAGGTGGAACGCCGTTTCGGCGGCATGGTCAACGCCTTCCGCTATGGCGCCCCGCCGCACGGGGGCTGTGCCGCTGGCATCGACCGGATCGTGATGCTGCTGGCCGACGAGGCCAACATCCGCGAGGTCATCATGTTCCCGATGAACCAGCGCGCCGAAGACCTGATGATGGGCGCGCCGAGCGAGCCCATCAACGAACAGTTGCGCGAACTGGGCCTGCGCGTCTTGCCGCGCGAGGCGTAGTTCGCCGCCCGGCGCACCGTCCGGGCCCTGCGGTCAGATCGCCGCGCGCGGTTCGGACAGACGGTCCCGGACCATGGTCGACAGACGGTCGATCATCGCACCGTCGCCCTGGCTTGCGGCCGTGGCGGCCTCGGCAAGCGACCCGTCGCCTGCCGAGGCTGCCACCGTTGCCAGGAACTGCGCGGCATAGGTCCGCCGGGGCCGGTCGGAGAGCAGATCGGATGCCAGCGCCAGATCGTCGCGCAGGGCCAGCGGATCGGGCACCACCCGTTCGTCCGATATCGTCCGTGGCCCCGGCGGCTGCCGATCGGCGGGTAGCCGCGACAGGACCGCCTGCTGGAACACCGCAAGGCGGGTCAGGGGTTTCGCCAGGAACCCGTCTGCCCCGGCTGCATGGGCGGCCTCGGCCAATGCCTCGTTGCCGCTGGTGGCCAGGATCACGTCGATCCGCGGCACCTGGGTGGCCAGATCGGCGATCAGGTCCAGACCTGATCCATCGGGCAGGCCGAGGTCGATGATGACGGCGGTGGGGCGGTAGACCCGCAGGTGACGCCGGGCAGAGGAAAGGCTGTCGGCCCGGCGGATCCGCGCACCGGACCGAACCGACATCAGCCGCAGCGCTTCGGATGCAAAGCGGCTGTCCTCGACGATCAGCACGGTGTGGCCCAAAAGCGGGCGGTCCGGGGTGGGCGTTCGGGACAGGGTGTAGAAATCGAGAACTTCGGGCATGGCAGTGCTCCTCGGCCAACTGTGCCGATTACGAACCCGAGTCGGTGAATGGCAGGTTAAGGGAGGGCCGCGAATCGTCGGGAAAATGTGGCTGCGGCACCCGGTCCCTTGCATGCAGCCCTCCTGCCACCGATAACCGGGCAAGCCAGACAGGAGGCTGCCGATGATCGGCCGATTGAATCACGTCGCCATCGCAGTGCCGGATCTTGACGCCGCGGCCGGGCAATACCGCACGACGCTGGGCGCGTCCGTCCGTCCGCCGCAGGACGAACCCGACCACGGCGTGCGGGTGGTGTTCATTGACCTGCCGAATACCAAGATCGAGCTTCTGTGCCCGCTGGGCGAGGGCTCTCCCATTGCCGCGTTCCTGGGAAAGTACCCGTCCGGCGGCATCCATCACCTCTGCTACGAAGTCGACGATATCCTGGCGGCCCGGGACCGTCTGCAGGCAGAAGGGGCCCGTGTGCTGGGCGACGGCACGCCGAAGATCGGCGCCCATGGCAAGCCGGTCCTCTTTCTGCATCCCAAGGATTTCAACGGCTGCCTGATTGAACTGGAGCAAGTCTGATGGGCATCACCTCGGCCCTCGTCCTGTTCGCGGTCATCTGGTTCATGATCCTGTTCATCGCGCTGCCCATCGGCCTGAAGACGCAGGGTGATATGGGCGAGATCGTTCCGGGCACTCCGGAAAGCAGCCCCGCGAACCTGAACATGAAGCGCAAGCTGTGGATCGTGACCGGCATTTCGCTGGTGCTGTGGATCGTGATTGCCGGGATCATCGTCTCGGGCGCCATCACCGTGCGCGATCTGGACTGGTTCGGGCGACTCGGCCCGGCCTGATCGGTGCCTTTCGGTCACCGCGTCAGGCGGTGAAAGGCATGGGTGAAGGCGGCGGCGGCCAGCACAGGCACCAGAAGGTTCGCGACCGGTACGGTCAGAGCCATGGCGATCAACCCACCCATCAGGCTGAGTTCGCCCATGTGTCGGCGCCACAATGCGCGGGCGGATCGGCGGTCCATGCGCCGCAGGGCCGCCATGGTGAAATACTCTCGCCCCAGCAGGAACCCGTTCACGATCCAGAAGATCACCGGCGCCAGCGGGGCCACCAGCAGGTAGATCACCAGGGCCACGAGATTGGCGAACACGACCAGGCCCAGGAATCCGATTGAGTCGACAAGCGCGGTCAGCACGGGTGTTCCCGGGGTCGGCGGCAGCACGGGATAATGACGCGCCTCGACGGCATCGGCGACACGGTCCAGGAAAAGCCCGGTGAAGGCGCCGGCCACCGGCACCATCAGGAACGGGCTGAGGACAAGCACCAGTCCGGCGCCCGCCCAGGACAGAACATCGGCAGCCCAGTTCACCTCGCCCACCCAGGGAAGCGTGAAAACCGGCGGCACCACAAGGCCCACGGCCCAGAAGACCGCTGCCGCAAGACCGAACAGCAGCGCCACGGTCAATCCGACCCCGAGCAGAAGGACCGACAGGAACCTGCCATCTCCCAGTTGTCCCAGCGCCCGGCCGATGTCCGACAGCATCGACCCGCGTCCTCAGCTTCCGGCCCAGACGACGACGCGCGCGATGTCGGGGCGCGGACGCTCGGGCGGGGCCGCGGTCTCGGTCCCGATATGGACGAACCCGGTCAGCCGCTCGTCCGGGGCCAGCGCCAGACCCGCTGTCAGGAAAGCTGCGTCATGGGCGGGCCACCCCGTCAGCCAGCATGCCCCCCACCCCGCTGCCAGCGCCGCGTTGACGAGGCTCAGGGCCACGCAGCCGGCGGAATAGGTCTGCTCGATGGCCGGGATGCGGTCATAACTCTTCGGGCTTTCTATCACGGCCACGCACAGCGGGCTGTCGCGGAACTGGCTGACACCCTTTTCGGTCCGCTCGGCGTCAAGCCCAAGCGCCGTGCCGCGCGCGGCGGCAAGGGCTGCCAGCCGGTCCAGCGCCGCCCGTTCCAGCACGACCAGCCGCCATGGTTCCAGCTTGCCGTGGTCGGGCACCCGCAGGGCAGCAGTCAGCAGCGGGATCAGGGCGGCCCGGTCCGGCGCAGGGCCGGTCAGCGTTTTGACCGGACGGGACCGGCGGGTGCACAGGAAGTCGAGCGCGGCAGGGTTCGGAACGGGCATCGGGACCTCTCGGATGACCTGCCCGATGTCGTTGCTTGCCGGGCCGGGGTCAAGGTGCGGGTTCGATGCGCGCGCCCCCGAGGATATGTCCGGCAGGTCGCAATAGGCGCGCTGCGCCAGGGGGGCTCGCGGCGGCTCCCGGTGACGATCCGGGCAGATGGGACGCGCCCTGCCATCGGTCGGGCCCGCGCGCGACGGCCTTCAGCTGCGCTTCAGCCGGTAGACGCCTTCGGGAAGATTCAGTGCCGCGCCGAGGTCGCGCACCTGGGCGAGCGACAGGGTAATCTTCTGCACCCGGTCTGTGATGGGATCGAGCTGTTCCAGTGTCACGCAATCCTCGAACGCCGTCACCGTCACGTCCTCTTGCAGGGCGGGCGGCCCTTCATCGACGAGGGTGATGACCGTGGCGTCGAAGTCGTGCTCGATGGTGAACATGGCCCCAGACTAGGGCGCGGGGCTTTGGGATACCAGAGCCTTGCGCCGCTGCCGACGCCGGTGCAGCGCAAACAACAAGGGGGCCGCCGCACGGTCGTAGACCATGGCCACGACCGGGCGGATCGGGCGGCTGCCCACAATCCGCGCGACCCAGCGCCAGCGCGGCAGGACGGCCCAAAGCGCCACGAAGGCGTCGACCCCGTCGATCATCTGCCCGCCCTTCAGAACATGGAACCGGCGCGTGGCGGCGTCAGGCGTCAGACCAAGCGATGCCAGGTCAGCCACGGTATCGGGGGCGGTCACGTCACGGAATGCCACCCCAGCATCGGTCCGGGCAGCTTCGGTCCGGTAGATCCCCACCTCGCGCGAGCAGATAGGGCAGGACCCATTGTAGAGGACGGTGCAGGACTCGGTCATGCCTGTGATATGGGTCGCTGTGGGCCGATGGCCAGGGTCGCGGGCCCGCGTCACTCTGCCCCGAAGGCGGCCGCGACCCCCGTGCGCGGCAGGCGGGTGACCACATCCCAGACCGCTTCCTGCATCATCCGCGCGGCTTCCGGCGTGGGTGCGACGGCCGGCGTGCCGTCGCTCAGCAAGAGCTCGTGGGGCAGGCCCACCGGGCTTTGCTGGTAGAGGACGGCATAGAAGGTCAGCGCGATGGCGTAGCCACCCAGATCGCTCATGTGAATGTCGTCCTGGACGCCCTCGGGGCTGCGGTAGAACAGGTCCTCGCGTCGGGTCAGGCCCGGATACCCCGGTCCGCTCTCGACGCGCCGGGTTATCTCGGCCAGCACCTGACCGCCCGGGATCAGGTGGATAGGCCGACGGTCCGGGTCGCGGGCCAGCGCGCCGAACAGGATGGTGCCCTCCCAGAGTTCCGGCAGGTCGGCGTCGATGCGTTCCAGCCAGCCACCCTCGACGCCCAGACCATGCCAGACCTCGTAGAAATAGAACCGCACATCGGGCCGGGCCGCGCGCGCGCGCATCGACCAGCGTGCCAGGTACTCGGGACTGTCATGGTATCGGATCGCGTCACGCAGGTTGACGCTTTCGGTCACCACCACCGCATCATAGTCGCCCGAATCCACCGCCTCGGCGGCCGGACGGTGCTTGTCGTGCGCGTTCTCGACCTCGTGGCCGTTCACCGGCGGGTTCGGATGGTTCCAGTTCTGCTGCATGCCGGCACCCCAACCCGTCTGCATGCGATAGTCGTGGCCGGGTGGCGCCAGTTGCGCGAGCATGGCAGGCACCTGCTTGCCGACCAGGCTGTGCCCGATGAAATAGACCTGCAACGCCCCGTCCGGCGGCGGCAGGGGGGCGGGATAAAGCGCATCGGCCTGCTCGCGCGTCAGCGGAGCGGGGCCACGATTCGCCCACCACCACGCCGCGGCAGCCAGCGCCACGAGGAGGATTGCCGCGCCGCCGAACAGCGCCAGTCGGGTCAGGGTCATCGGGTGTGCCTCCGTCCGGTCAGCCGTCTCGGCCCGCTCGCATCATCCGGCGCCGCGCCATCGCGTCGGCGCGCTGGGCGGCCTGCGCCTCGCCCGATGCCGCACCGCCAACAACTGCAGGGGCCGCTGTCGCCGCGGGGGCCGTCGAACCGCTGCCCGCGCCACCCAGGTGCTGGGCCAGCGCGGCCAGGGTGGGATAGCGGAAGATGTCGGTGATGCTGATCCGGTCGGTACCCAGTTCGGTGCGCAACTCGCGGTGCGCCTGCACCGCCAGCAGCGAATGGCCACCCAGCGCGAAGAAATTGTCGCGCGCGCCGACCTTGGGCACGTTCAGCACCTTGCACCAGACCCGCGCGATGACCTCCTGCACACCCTCGGATGGGGCGACAAAGGCCGTATCCGTGGCTTGCTCGGCCGGGACCGCGCCGACCTGTGGGGCGGGCAGGGCCTTGCGGTCGACCTTGCGGTTGGGGGTCAGCGGGAACTCGGCCAGCACCACCACATGGGCGGGCACCATATGCGCGGGCAGGCTTGCGGCCAGGTGGGTGCGGATCGCCTCCGGGCTCGCCCGGCCGTCGCCGGTGACGTACAGGACCAGCCGGTGGTCGCCGGGCGCATCCTCGCGCACCATCGCCACCGCCTGTCGCACGCCTGCGGCGCCCTCGGTCGCCGCCTCGATCTCGCCCAGTTCGATCCGGTAGCCGCGCAGCTTGACCTGCCCGTCGCCGCGACCGGCGAAATCGAGCGACCCGTCCGCCCGCCAGCGGGCCAGGTCGCCCGTGCAGTACATCCGCCCGTCGGGGACGAAGGGATCAGGGCGGAAGCGGTCGGCGGTCAGGTCGTCGCGCTGCCAGTAGCCGCGGGTGACGCCGTCGCCCGCTATCCACAATTCGCCCTGCGCGCCCACCGGCAGGGGGGTCAGCGCGTCATCCAGCACATAGACTTGCGTGTTGGCGATGGGCCGCCCGATGGAGGCGACAGGCTGGGACGCATCGGCCCGCGCCGTGGTGGACCAGACGGTCGTTTCCGTGGGTCCGTACATGTTCTCGACCGTGGCCTGCGGTGCCGCGGCCTGCAGTTCGGCCACCAGCGTGCCGGGCAGCGCCTCGCCCCCGATCATCAGGTGCTTCAGGCGCCCGAAGGCCGCCCGCGCCTCGTCGTTCATCAGGATCATGCGCGCCATGGACGGGGTGCATTGCAGATGCGTCGCCCCGTGGCGGACGATCTGCGCCGCGATGGAATAGTCGCCGTCCGCCGCCGAAGCCCCGGCATTGGCGCGCCGCAGCACCTCCGCCAGCGGCTTCAGCGCCTCCAGCACCTGCGCCTTGGGGATGCCGTAGTCGATCAGGCAGGCGATCTCGTCCACGCCCAGCCGCTTCAGTTCCTCGACCCGGACCAGCGCATCCTCGACGGTGCCGAACAGCCCCGAGTCCTCGAAATAGCGCTGGAAGGCGAAGTCGAGGATCGCTTCCGTCTCATCGGAGGTCAGGGTGGACAGGTCGATTTCCATGGGGTTCGCCACGCCCTGCGGGCGCTTGAAGGCCGGGAAGGCCCAGGCATACTGCTTGATCAGCGCTGCCGCCGCGCGCAGGTAGTCCTTCATCGGCTCGCGCGCGACCTGCCGGGCGGTTTCCCGGTCCCCCGCCAGATAGGTGTGCAGCATCAGCGTGACCTTGTGGTTCGCCGGGTCATGCCCCGCCTCGCGCAGCGCGGCGTGATAGAGCGCGATCTTGCCGCCCACCTCCTCGATCGACTGGCCCAGAAGATGGGTCAGCACGTTGGCCCCGGCCCGACCGGCCTCTTTCCAGGTTTCGGGGTTGCCTGCCGTCGTCACCCAGACGGGCAACTCCTGTGACACCGGGCGGGGCAGGGTCGTGACCATCTGCCGCTTGCCGCCCGCCCCCGCGAACTCTACCGCTTCGCCGCGCCACAACCGGCGCACCTGGTCGATGGCGTCGAGCAGTGCCTGCCGGTTGGCGGGCGGCGCATTCTCGGGCCGCAGCACGAAGTCGTCGGGATGCCAGCCCGAGGCCATGGCCAGACCCACGCGCCCGCCCGTCAGGTTGTCGATCACCGCCCAGTCCTCGGCGATGCGGGCGGGGTGGTGCAGGGGGGCCACGCAGGACCCCGCGCGCACATGCAGGTTCTGCGTGACAGCGGCCACCGCAGCGCCCGTGACCGCCGGGTTCGGATAGGGCCCGCCAAAGGCGTGGAAATGCCGCTCGGGCGTCCAGACGGCACAGAATCCGTTGGCATCCGCGAACTTCGCGCCTTCCAGCAGCAACTCGTACTTCTGGCGCCCGGGTCCGTCGTCATTGCCCCAGTACATCAGGCTGAACTCCATCCCCCGGTCGCTGACGGCAGGCCCCGCCGACACCAGCGCCCGGTCGCCATCGCCCATCAGCACCACGCGGAACCCGCGCGCGAGCGTCCACCACAGTTCCAGGACCGAGATGTCGAAGGACAGCGATGTAACCGCCAGCCATGTCCCCGCCGGATCATGCGCCACGCGCGCGTCCATCCCCGCAAAGAAGTTCGCGACGTTGCGGTGTTCGACCATCACGCCCTTGGGCCGCCCGGTCGAGCCCGAGGTGTAGATCATGTAGGCCAGGTCGTTGCCCTGCGCCCCGCCTTCGGGGACGGTCGCAGGCGCCGCGGCGATGCGCGGGTCGGAATCCAGCACCAGCGTTTGTGCCGCGTGCGGCGGCAGGCCTGCAACCAGCGCGGCCTCCGTTACCACGACCGGCGCGGCGCTGTCTTGCAGGTACAGCGCAATCCGGTCTGCGGGATAGTCGGGGTCGATCGGCACATAGGCGCCGCCCGCCTTCAGGATGCCCAGTGCGCCGATAACCAGAAGGGCCGTGCGCCGGGTGGCCAGCCCCACAAGCACGCCAGGCCCCACGCCCATCCCTCGCAGCACCTGCGCGGCGCGGTTCGCGCTCGCGTCAAGTTCGGCGTAGGTCATCGACGTGGCCTCGTGGATCAGCGCCACCGAATGCGGCGTGCGCGCCACCTGCGCCTCGAAGGCCCGCGCGATTGTCAGGGTGGCGTCGAACGGCACCGCCGTCGCATTCCATGCGCTGACCACCCGGTCCCGCTCGTCCGCGGACATCGCGGGCACCGCCGCCGCGGGCGCCGCCGGGTCGGCGGACCCCAGCATTTTGGCCAGATATGCCAGCCGTTCGGCAAAGACAGCAGCCAGATCGGCCGGCAGGCGGGCGGCATCGTGCCAAAGTGCGGCAGTCCCGTCGCCAGTCAGCGCCAGGGTCAGCGCCGTGCCGGCCAGCCCGCCGTCATGTCCCAGGGTCAGGCCAATGGTCGGAACGCCCGGAACAGTCAGCGCAGAGTCGCGCAGGGGCAGGTCCGAGGCATATCCCGGCACCCGCGACGCGGCCTCCAGTGCGGCCGAAATCGCCGCCAACCCGTCGCCCAGGGGCGCATCCATGTCGAGCGTCAGGCGCAGGGGCACCCAGTCCGATACATACCCGGGCGCAACCGGCGCCGCCTCTGGCGACAGCGCCACATCGGTCGCCCCGGCATCGGGCGTCATGCGTGCCACGAACAGTGCCAGCACCGCGGCCCAGGTGTCTGCGGTCAGGCCCGCAGGCAGTGCCGGTCCCGCCTTGCGCCAATCCGCGATTGCCAGCCCGGCGGGCCGCGCCGCTGCAAGATCGATCGGGGCCACGTCCCGCAGCGCCTGTCGCCAGTAGCCCTCGCCCCGCGCCACGGTTGCGATGGCTGCGCCGATCCGTTCGGCCTCGACCGTGTCCAGAAGGGGCAGCACAGCATCCGTCGCTGCGACGGTCTTCGGGCAGACCGCTGCCCCATCCATCCCGCGCAGCCCGCGCAGAACCACCGCCCCGGACCCGCAAGCCACCGTCAGCCCGGCCTCGTCGACCGCCAGCACCTGTCCCGGCGCCCCGGCCCCCTCGGCCAGTTCGGCCGTGGCGACGGCCAGGACCCGGCCATCGGGGGCGGCCACCTTGGGCAGGGCCATCGGGTTCCAGTACCCGCCGTGATCAAGCGCGCGCACGACCCGCAGCACGTCCTCTGCCGCCAGGCCGAAGTCCAGCCGTGCCGCCGCGCGCGGCCGGTCGTGGCTGCGCTTCAGCCGCCGTTCGCCCTCGGGCTGCGGTTTGCCCTGCGCTGTCCCGGCCTCGATCATCGCCACGAGTTCGGCAAACCCGGCCGCACCTTCCTCGAAGCAACGGGTGTTCAGCGTCAGCGCCGTATCCCCGCTGGCGATGGGGAATGCCCGCTCGACGAGGATACGGCCGGTGTCGACGCTCTTGTCGATCGCATGCCAGGTGATCGCGTGGTCCGTCGCCCCTTCCAGCAGCGCCCAGACCGGCACGTTCAGCCCCGGTCGCCGCGGCAACGGACCGTCATGAAAGTTCGCGCTGCCCTCCCGCGCCTGTGCAATCAGCGCCTCGGGCAGGATCTGCAGGTTCGCAACGCTGAACAGCCAGTCGTATACCTCACCGGCCAGCCGGTCCGCCGCGCCAAGGTCGAAGGTTTCCACCTTCAGGTCGCGTTCCTTCGCCCAGTCCATGATGCCGGGGCTGAGTGTCAGGACCACCGAGATTGCATGTCCCCTGTCCAGCCAATGCTCGGCGCACTGGATCAGAAGCGTGTCGCTTCCTGCAAAAAGCGCGGTTCGTGCGGTCATGTCGGCAGGCTCCGGCGAGGATCGGTCAGGGCGTCGGCCGGAATGACCAACGGCTGCCTGACCTGATGAAGGGTATGGGTGACAAGATCGGACAGGAAATGTGGCGGCGCCGGGTCGATGCGGCGCTGCACCAGCCGCCGCGCGCCGCGAATGGCGCTGCCCGACAGCCGCGCGAGCGTCGCGGCGACCGCGAGGCCCCGCCCCCCGCGCTTGGCGAAATAGCGCCAGCGGCTGTCGAACCAGTAGCCCGGCACGCGGCGCCATTCCTTCATGCCGGTAGAGACCGATCCGATGTGCGTTACCCGGCTTTCACGAACGAAATGCGTCTGCCAGCCGGCCTCTTGCGCGCGGAAGCACAGGTCGGTTTCCTCGTAGTACAGAAAGAACCCCTCGTCGAAGAGCCCGATGCGTTCCAGCACCTCGGTGCGGATCAGGACACTCGCCCCGGCCAGCCAGTCCACACGGCAGGTGGCCTGCGGTACGCCAAGGGGCACCCGCCAGCGTGCCAGCAGGCGCGAGATCGGGCCTGTTGCGGCGGCGTCCTCGAACTCGGATGCAACGGACGGGAACCGAAAGCAGGTCTCGTGGTCGTGGCCGTCGTCGCCCACGATATGACTGCCGGCCAATCCCGCTTCGGGGTGGGCAACCAGGTGGTCGCGCAGGGCCGAAATGGCGCCGGGGTCGGGGAAGGCGTCGGAGTTCAGGACATAGACCATATCCGGCCTGGCCCCGCCCGGCAGGCCCAACCGGATGCCGACATTGTTGCCGGCCCCGAAGCCGCCATTTCGACCGGCCTGAACCACGCGCACCCGGTCGTTGCCGGCGGTCCCTGCCAGCAGCGCCTCGTACGACCCATCGCCCGAGTCGTTGTCCACTACCGTGATCGCGCCAGGCAACCCTTCCATCGCCACGGTCGCCGCGGCGACCGAGCGCAGGGTCATCGGCGCCGTGCGCCAGTTCAGGATCACCGTCAGGACGCTGGGGCCGGACATGCGCTCAACTCACCAGCCGCAGGCGCGGCGTGGCTTCGGCCACCGGGCCGGGATCTGGGTCGACCGTCGCCTCGACCTCGGCCAGCACGCCGCGCAGGTGCGCCGCCAAAACGCGCACATTGGGCTCCAGCACCATCGAATCGTGGTCGCCCGGCACCTCGACCACCTCCAGCCCCGGGGCAAAGGCCGTCAGGCCGTTGTCGGGCAGGACATATTCGCGCGCGGCACTGACCCAGGCGCCACCCGTGACCTTCCACTTCAGGTCGAGCGGCGGGCGATACAGAACCGTGCGCCCGCTGCGCGGCCCCATGACATAGCGCGGCAGGGCCGACCGGAAGGCGGCCTCGATCGCGGTATTGTGGAACTGGTGGCCATCGGCCTCGGTCGGCTGGCCCTGGCGTTCCCGCTGGGCCGCCGCATAGGCGCGCTTGCGCCGCCACCAGTCCAGCAGGAACCCCGGCCCCCCGGCGCGCAATTCAGCCAGCTTGATCATCGCCTTGTCGGGCCGGGTCAGCCCCGGGCGCAGCGGCAGGGGCGTATCCAGCAGCACCGTCACCGCCACCGTCTCGCCCGCCTCCTCGAGCTGGCGCGCGATCTCCCAGGCGATCAGTCCGCCGCCCGAGAATCCGCCCAGGTGCCAGGGCCCGTGCTTCTGCACCTGCCGCATCTCGGCCAGGTAGTCGGTCGCCGCCGCCACGAAATCGTCGTGCGGCGCGTCGCCACCGTAAAGCCCGCGCGCCTGCAACCCGTAGAACGGACGTTCCGGCCCGATCAGGTGCGCCAGGTGGCGCAGGTTCAACACGTTGCCGAACATGCCCGCCACCAGGAAGAACGGCGCGCGGTCGCCGCCCTCGCCCGGGTGCATTGGCACCAGATGGGTGAAGCGGCGCGCAGGTTCCACCCGGCGCGGGGCCGTGGGGCCACCGGCGGTATCGGGCGCCGCGTCCTGCGGGCCGATCCGGTCCTCGATCAGCCGCGCGCAGCCCGCGATCGTCGGCGCCTCGAACAGGACCGAGATCGGGAAGTCCACCGCATAGGTCTTGCGGATCATCGAGAACAGCCGCACCGCGATCAGCGAATGCCCGCCCAGGTCGAAGAAACTGTCCTCGACCCCCACCTGGCCGACACCCAGCAGATCCTGCCAGAACCCGGCCAGCGTGCGTTCGATGTCATTGCGCGGTTCCACATAGTCGCTGTCGAGATCGGGTCGCGCAAAGGCCGCGCCGCCGCCCTTGGCCTCGGCCTGGGTCTCGGCCCCGGCGCTGGCGATCAGGCCGGGCAGGGGCATGGAACTGACCGTCAGGCGCGGCAGCGGGCGGTCGGCGGGCAGTGCCAGGGCGCGCAGGAAGGCTTCGGCCCCTTCCGCCGGGCGAATGCCCGCCGCCAGCGCCGCATGCAGCCGCGCTTCGGCGGGCGACAGGCTGCGCTCGCCCGTCTCGACGAATTCGACCTCGCGCGGGTCGGGGTCGGCGCCGAAGGACAGCCGCCCGGTCATCCGGCGCAGCGACAGCCCTTCGACCTCGACCACCACGCGCCCGCTCTCGTCGGCCAGCACCACGTCGAAGCGCGCGCTTTCCCCGTCGGCGCGGTTGTCCGCATGGCCCCGGACCCAGCTGACCACATGGGCCGGCAGCGGCCCGTGCACGCGCGCGGCAGAGTAGCTGATCGGAACCCACAGGTTCTCAGGCGCCCAGCCGGGGATCAGCCGCATCGCCCAGCCGGTTGCGATGTCCAGAAGCGCGGGATGCAGGCGCCAGCCCTCCGTCACCTCGTCCACAAAATCGGCCGGCAACGCCAGCCGGGCGATCCCTTCGCCCGCGCCAAAGGCGGTGCTGCGCAACACCCGCCAGCGCGGCCCGAAGGCCAGATGCACCTCTTGCGGGCTTTCCATGCCCTCCGGCGCCTCCACCCGACCATCCGGGCAGCGGGCCAGGATGGCCCCCGGATCGATGGCTGCCGCCGGGGCGATCCGTCCGATCCGCACCTGCGCCTGGGCGTGAAGGACATGGCCCTTGCGCCCCGCCAGCGTCACATCGCTGCGGATGTCCACCGCATATCCGCCGGTATCGCGCTTCAGGCGCACCCGCACCTCGCGCGACTGGCCGTCGGCGATGTCCAGCGGGCGGAAGAAGTAGAGGTCCGCAATCTCGAACGGCCCGGTCTCGCCCGCCGCGTCCAGGGCCTCGGCGATCAGCTCCAGATACCCCGTCCCGGGCAGCAGGGCATCCCCCGCTTTCGTGCGGTGCCCGTCGATCACCCAGTCCGTCGCCGCCGACAGCCGACCCAGGAACACCCGGTTGCCGCCCGCGTTCTGCAGCGTTGCGCCCAGCAGGGGTTGGCCGGTGACTGCCGTCGTCTCGCCAGTCGCCCTTGCGGCGACCGCACTTGCGGCCATGCCGACCTCGGCCCAGATGCCCCAGGCCAGCGCCAGCACGCGCGTCCGCCCGCCCGCCCGCGATTCCGCCCAGGCGTCCAGGAAGGCATTCGCCGCCACATAATCCACCTGGCCCGCGGGCGTGGTCGCGGTGGACGAGGACGAGAAAGCCACGATTGCCCGCACCGATCCGTCGGGGAACAGCCTGTCCAGCACCTGCGTGCCATGCACCTTGGGCGCCAGCACGTTCTCGATCGCGCCGGGATCGCGGGCCAGGAACGGGCCGTCGTCCACGGTACCTGCGGCATGAACCACGACGTCGAGCGCCCGGTACCGCGCCCGCACGGCATCGCGCGCGGCGGTCATCTCGGACAGGTTGCACACGTCCGCGGCCACCACCATGACCTCGGCGCCCAGCGCCTCCAGCCCCCGGACCGCAGCAATCCGCGCGACCGCATCGCCTGTGGCTTTCGGCCAATCCGCGCGGTCGGGCAGGCCGGACCGCGACAGAAGCGCCAGCCGCACACCCGTGACCCGCCGTGCGATCTCGCGCGCCAGCGTCAGACCGATTCCGCCCAGGCCACCGGTGACGAAGACGACCGGCGGTTCGCCGTCCATGCCGGGGGCAAAGACCTCGGGCAATGCCGGTGTCTCGGGCAGGGGTTCCGCGCGCCAGGTGCGCTCGAACCGCCGCTCGCCGCGCCAGGCGACCTGCCGGGTGCCGGGGGTGGCCACCAGATCCTCGATCACCCGGCTGGCAAGGCGGTCGAGCCCCTCGTCCCGGCCACGGCCCTTGGCGGGCAGCACGACATCGACCGCGGCGGCGGTCAGCCCCGGCACCTCGCGCGGGATCACCATCAGCGGGCCCAGCGCCGTGGCGCGTTCGGGGTAGGCCACCCGCTCGCCCGGAAGGGCGGCAGCGCCGGTCGTGAAGGCCGTCACATGGATGGGCACAGGCACGCCCTCGTCAGCCAATGCCTGGCCCAGGAACAACAGCGACCAGAACCCCTGCTCGATGTTGCGGTGGAAGAAGGACGACCCCGGCCGGAATGTCTCGGCGTCCGAGACGCCCCAGAAATGGCCGACCCGCTGAGGTGCCAGACCCCGGCCCATGAGATCGCGCACCAGGAGGTCGAAGCCCTCGCGCCCCTGTTCAGGGGCGACCACATAGGTCTGGTCGTCGAGCCGCGCGAAGGCATCGCCCGTGCGCACCTCAACCACCCGGTGCCCGGCGTCGCGCAGCCGCGCGATCACGCGCGCGGCCAGCCCCGCGCCGTC
>CAYYOE010000049.1:0-15232 GCA_964473055.1 uncultured Rhodobacterales bacterium
AGACGCTCGGCACCAACGCCACGCCGATGGCCTTCGGCGAGGTCTTCACCGCGCTCGAGACCAAGGCAATCGACGCGCAGGAAAACCCCTTCGTCACCATCGACACCTCGAAGTTCTACGAGGTGCAGGAGTATGTCTCGGCGACCCAGCACGCCTATACGCCGTTCATGGTGCTGTTCTCGGGGCCGATCCTTGCCTCGTACTCGGCCGAGGAACAGCAGATCCTGCGCGACTGCGCGGCGGTCGGCCGTGACGTGCAGCGTGCGGTCAGCCGCGAGTTGTCCGGCAAGTCACTGGAGAACATCCAGGCCAACGGGATGAACTTCAACGAACTGGACATCGCGGAACTGGAACGCATCCGCGAGGCGGTAGGGGGCGTCTACGAACGCAATGCTGCCACCATCGGTCAGGACATCATCGACGCGATGCAGGCCGAACTGGCGGCGATCCGCCAGTAAGGCCCGAACGATCCGGGGCATCCCAAAGCGGGGTGCCCCGACCCTTGCCCGGCCAGGGTCCACGTCCCTGATCATCCCTTCTACCAAGAGTCCCTGATGCACCGCCTTTCCATGGCGCAGATCGGCGTGCTTCTGATGCTCGTCGGTATGGCGCTGTTCGCCCTCAACGATGCGCTGGGCAAGTGGCTGGTCGCCAGCCATTCGGTCGCGCAGGTCCTGCTGATCCGCAGCCTGGCGGCGCTTGTCGTTCTGGCGCCGTTCCTCTGGTCCTTCGGATTGGCCCGGCTGATCCGGATCGACCGGCCGCGCCTGCAGGTCCTGCGCGTGGCGTTCTCGACTGCCGAGGTGTTCTGCTTCTATCTCGCGGTGCGCGACCTGCCGCTGGCCGACGTGATGACGTTCTGGCTTGCCGCGCCGATCTATGTGGCGGCCGTGTCGCCCTTCGTGCTGGGCGAACGGGTGAGCCCGAGGCGCTGGCTGGCTGTCGGCCTGGGATTTGTCGGCGTCCTGATCGCGTTGGCCCCCTCGGGCGAGGTGTCAGGCACGGCCACGCTGGCCGCGATCGTCGGGTCGGGGTGCTTTGCCGCAATGGTCATCACCGGGCGCACCCTGCGCGGCACGCCGGACACGGCACTCGTATTCTGGCAAATCGCCGGCGCGGGTCTTGCGGGGGCAGTGCTTGCACCCATCGGCTGGACGGCGCCTACGCCCATGGACTGGGGGCTTCTGTCGCTGGTGGGGGTGGTGGCGATGCTGGCCCATATCTGCGTGACCCGGGCCCTGAAGCTGGCAGATGCCGCGCTGGTGTCGCCGCTTCAGTACACGCTGCTGCCCTGGGCGGTGCTGTTTGGCTGGATGTTCTTCGCTGATGTGCCGACCGGCGCCATGCTGGCGGGGGCTGCATTCATCGTCGCCGCGGGATTCCTGTTGCTGCTTCCAGATCGCGCACCCGAGCGGCCGCAGGGTTGACCCGCCGCGCCCGTGCCGTTCTCGATCAGCGACGTCGGTCGCGGCGGCTCGACATCGGCTGGAAGGCCACCGCCACGTGTGCCTCGCAATAGGGTTTGCCGGGCTGGGTAGGCAGGCCGCAGAACCAGAAGTTCGGCGTGGCCGGGTCTCCGATCGGCCATTTGCAGGTCCGTTCGGTCAGTTCCATCAGGCTGATCTTGCGCGCCTTCTTTTCCGTCTCGCGCACGTTCGCCAGCGCTTCGGGGCTGATTTCGCTGGCCGACGGCTGGGGCGGCAGAGGCTGGCCCGGGACGAGTACGGGACGGCGCGGCGGTACCGGTGCCGACGGTCCCGGAAGCGTGGCGACATTGGCGACCGATGCAGCAGGCCGTTCGGACGGAGGATCGACCACATTTGCCACCGTCTCGCGTTTCGGGGCTGCGGTCGGCGCGGGCTGGGCCGCGCCCGACTTCACGGGTTCGGACGGCGGATCGGCCTCGTGGGCCTCGGTCGCACCGGTCCCGACCGGCGCCCCGTTGCGATTGGACAACCCGAGCCGATGCACCTTGCCGATCACGGCATTCCGGGTCACGCCGCCCAGTTCTTTGGCGATCTGGCTCGCGGACTGGCCTTCGGTCCACATGCGCTTCAGCGTCTCGACACGCTCGTCGGTCCAGGTCATGCCTTCGTCCTCGGTTGGCAGGCGTCGCGCCCCGGGTTAGGTGCGCACGGGGGTGGTGCGGGACAGGACCTCTGTCCCGTGCTCGCCCGGCGGGGCAGGTTGTCGTATATTTTCGCGCTGCGGGCAAGGGCTGCAAGGGCCACCCGGGCGATGGGGACGGAGGCCGTACGGTGAAGGCAATGCAGGCGTCAAGTTCGGCGACGGCACCGGGTGCGCGCCGGTTCGGGCGATGGAACCGGATTGGGCTGGCCACCCTGATCGGACGCGAGGTGCGCCGCTTCACCGGGGTCTGGACGCAGACAATCCTGGCGCCGCTGGCGACGGCCGGGCTGTTCCTCGCGGTCTTCGCGCTGGCGATCGGCCCGGCGCGCGGGCAGGTGATGGGCGTTCCCTTCCTGCAGTTCCTTGCCCCGGGCATCCTGATGATGACGGTGATCCAGAATGCCTTTGCCAATACCTCGTCGTCGATCATGATCTCGAAGGTGCAGGGCAACATTGTCGACACCCTGATGCCGCCCCTGTCGGCCACGGAACTTCTGGCAGGCTATCTGGCGGGCGGCATTGCCCGGGGCGCGCTGGTGGCCGGCACGGTCTGGGGGTTGATGGTGCTGTTCGCGGGCGCCGGTATGGCCCATCCCTTGTGGTTCGCGGTTTTCGTGCTGGTGGGCGGGGCGCTCCTTGGCGGGCTGGGCATCATTGCCGCCGTCCTGTCGCAGAAGTTCGACCACATGGCCGCCATCACGAACTTCATCGTCACGCCCCTGTCCTTCCTGTCGGGCACGTTCTACTCGGTGTCCGACCTGCCGCCCGCGATGTGGTGGATCACCCACCTGAACCCCGTGTTCTACCTGATCGACGGCGCGCGCTACGGGATGTTGGGCGTATCGGACAGTTCGCCCTGGCTGGGGCTGGCGGTGACGGGCGTCGCAACGGCGCTGGTCCTCGCGCTGGCGTGGCGCTGGTTTCATACGGGTTATCGGCTGAAGGCCTGATGGCCTGCCCGGACCGGCGCAGCGATGCCGGGCCGGGGGCGAACAACACCTCTGGCGCCGGATCTCGATCCATTGTAACCGGTATGAATGAGGATCTGGACCATCCCGCGACGCATGCGACGCACCTGACCTGCCCCGCGCAGGGCCCGTGACCCGTGCCTGTCCGTTACCTCGACCATCCGTCCGTCCTTCCTTCCGACTGCCCCTCCATTGACTCGACCCGGTGCCGCTGGCACCCCTGTTCCGTTCCGAAAGGTTGCGCCCATGATCCCCTCGATCCTGCCCACCTATTCCCGCGCGCCGCTGGCCTTTGTCCGGGGCGAAGGCGCCTGGCTGATCGAGGCCGACGGGCGCCGCTTCCTCGACCTCGCGGCCGGAATCGCGGTGAACGCACTGGGGCATTGCCACCCGGTGATCGTGCAGGCGCTGACCGATCAGGCGCAGAAGCTGTGGCACGTGTCGAACCTGTTCACCGTGCCCGAGCAGCAGGCGCTGGCCGACCGGCTGGTTGCGGCCACCTTCGCCGACACGGTGTTCTTCACCAACTCGGGCACCGAGGCCTGCGAACTGGCCGTCAAGATGGCGCGCAAGTACCGCCACGACCGGGGCGAAGGGCACCGCACCACGATCCTGACGTTCGAGGGGTCGTTCCACGGCCGGTCCTCGGCGGCCATCGCCGCTGCGGGATCCGAGAAGATGACCAAGGGCTTCGGCCCGCTCCTGCCCGGGTTCCGGAACCTGCCCTGGGGCGACCACGACGCCCTGCATGCCGCCGCTGCCGAACCCGACGTGGGCGCGATCCTGGTCGAACCCGTGCAAGGCGAAGGCGGCATCCGCCCGATGCCCGACCAGTGCCTGAAAGGCCTGCGCGACCTCTGCGACCAGCACGGTCTCCTCATGATTCTCGACGAGGTGCAATGCGGCATGGGCCGGACCGGGCGGCTTTTTGCCCACGAATGGGCCGGCATCGAGCCCGACATCATGATGGTGGCCAAGGGCATCGGCGGCGGCTTCCCCCTGGGCGCGGTGCTGGCGAACGAGGATGCCGCCAGCGGCATGACCGCGGGCACCCACGGGTCCACCTATGGCGGCAACCCGCTGGGCTGCGCCGTGGGCGCGGCGGTGATGGACGTGGTCGCCGACCCGGCCTTCCTGGCCGAAGTGAACCGCAAGGCGGCCACCTTCCGCCAGCGGCTGGAGGGTCTGGTGGCGAGCCACCCCGACGTGTTCGACGAGGTCCGCGGTGCAGGCCTGATGCTGGGGCTCAGGGCGCGGGTGCCCAACACCGATGTGGTCAAGGCCGGCCATGCCGCCGGTGTCCTGACGGTCGGGGCCGCCGACAACGTGGTCCGCCTGCTCCCGCCGCTCACGATCACCGACGCGGACCTGGCCGAGGCCATCGTCCGCCTCGACGCCGCCGCCACCGCGCTCAAGGCGACCGCCGCGGCGTGACCTTTCCCGCTTCACCCTTGCCGAAATACCTTCGGGGGGCCGCGGGGGGCAGACAGCCCCCCGCTCTTCGCATAACCGGTGGGGCAGACAGCCCCCCGACCTTCTGCCCCAACGACCGAGACCCATGAACCATTTCCTCGACATCCACCTGACCGACCCCGCCGACCTGCGCGCCATGATCGACGGCGCGCGCGCCATGAAGGACGCCCGCGGCGCCCGCCCCCGTGGCGCGGCCGACGACGACCTGCCGTTGGCTGGAAGGATGGTCGCGCTGATCTTCGAGAAGCCCTCCACCCGCACCCGGGTCAGCTTCGACGTGGGCATCCGCCAGATGGGCGGGCAGACCATGGTCCTGTCGGGCAAGGAAATGCAGCTCGGTCACGGCGAGACCATCGCCGACACCGCCCGTGTGCTGTCGCGCTACGTCGACGCGATCATGATCCGCACCTTCGAGGAAGCGACGCTGCGCGAGATGGCCGAACACGCCACCGTGCCGGTGATCAACGGGCTGACCAACCGCACCCATCCCTGTCAGATCATGGCCGACGTGATGACCTACGAGGAACATCGCGGCCCCATCGCCGGGCGCAAGGTGGTCTGGTCGGGCGACGGGAACAACGTGTTCGCGTCCTTTGCCCATGCCAGCGCGCAGTTCGGCTTTGACCTGACCTTCACCGGACCCGAGACGCTGGACCCCGAACGCGCCTGGCTCGACCTCTGCGCCGCGAAGGGCCGGCCCATCGTGATCGACCGCGACCCGTATCGTGCGGTCGAGGGCGCGGACCTGGTTGTGACTGACACCTGGGTGTCCATGCACGACCCTGAAAGCGCGCGCGAGCGGCGGCACAACCAGCTGCGCGGCTACCAGGTGAACGAGGTCCTGATGGCGCGCGCCAAGCCTGACGCGCTGTTCATGCACTGCCTGCCCGCCCACCGCAACGACGAGGCGACGTCGGGCGTGATGGACGGCCCGCACTCGGTGATCTTCGACGAGGCCGAAAACCGGATGCATGCGCAGAAGGCGATCCTGCGCTGGTGCCTTGGGGTGTAGGGCGCGAGCCATGCGGAAGGCAGGGGGCGCGGCCGAGGCGGGGGGCTCTGCCCCCCGGGCGCCTGCGGCGCCTCCCCCCGGAGGTATTTGTGCAAGGGTGAGGGGAACAGGGGGCTGCGACCTTGCCGGAGACGGATGATGTCCTTCCCATCGACGAGGCGCTGCCCGACCTGGTCGCGGCACTGCACCGGGAGGGGCGTGTCGTGCTGACTGCGCCGCCTGGCGCGGGCAAGACGACGCGCGTTCCGCTGGCCTTGTTGTCTGAAGTCCCCGGGCGGATTCTGGTGCTGGAGCCGCGGCGGCTGGCGGCGCGGGCCGCGGCCGAACGCATGGCTGCGACCCTGGGCGAGGTCGCGGGCCGGACCGTCGGATGGCGCATCCGGGGCGCGGCGCGCGTGTCGGATGTGACCCGGATCGAGGTGGTGACCGAGGGTATCCTGACCCGGATGATCCAGTCCGACCCCGATCTGCCGGGCGTGTCGGCGGTGATCTTCGACGAGTTCCACGAGCGCAGCCTTGTCGCCGATCTGGGCCTTGCCCTGGCCTGGGAGGTGCGGGGCGCGCTGCGGCCCGACCTGTGGATCGTGGTGATGTCTGCCACGCTCGATGCGGCGCCGGTTGCCACGATGCTGGAGGATGCACCGCATGTCGTGGCCGCGGGGGGCGCCTTCCCCGTCGAGACGCGCTGGCTGGAGCGGCCGGTTGCCCCCGGCGGACGATGGGACCATGCGATGGCCGATCTGGTGGCGGAGGCGGTGCAGGTCGGCGCGGGGGGCGTGCTGGCCTTCTGTCCCGGCGAGCCCGAGATCCGGCGGGTTGCCTCGGCGCTCGGCGGGCGGCTGCCTCAGGGATGCCGCGTCCTGCCGCTGTTCGGGGCAATGCCGTTTGCCGAGCAGCGCGCGGCGGTGGCGCCCGACCCGGATGTGCGCAAGGTCGTCCTCGCCACGGCCATTGCCGAGACGTCATTGACCATCTCCGATATCCGTGTGGTGGTGGACGGCGGCCGTGCCCGGCGGGCGCGGTTCGATCCGGGATCGGGGATGACGCGGCTTGTCACCGAGCGGGTCACCCGGGCCGAGGCCGAGCAGCGCCGTGGCAGGGCGGGCCGAGTTGCGCCCGGAATGTGCTGGCGGCTGTGGACCCGCGGCGAGGAGGGGGCCCTGGCGGCCTTTCCTCCGCCCGAGATCATGGCCGGCGATGTCACGGGGCTGGCGCTGGACCTGGCGCTCTGGGGTGCGGACACGACGGAAGGAATGGCCTTTCTCGATGCACCGAACACGGGCGCCTGGTCGGAGGCGCGGTCGCTGCTCGCCGATCTCGGGGCCCTCGATCGGCAGGGTCGGATCACTGCACATGGACGCGCCATGGCCGCCATGCCCCTCCATCCCCGTCTGGCACACATGCTGGTGACGGCTGGCCGCCGGGCGGCGGGGTTGTCCGCCGTTCTGTCGGACCGCGATCCGCTGCGCGGCGCGCCGGTCGACCTGTTGCTGCGCACAGGTCTTCTGGCCAAGCCCGCAGCGCATGCACCGCCGCATCACTGGCAGGTCGACCGCGGCACCGTCGACCGGCTGCAGGCCGAAGCTGCGCGTCTGGGGCGCGGCTTGCCGGACGGTCCGCAGATCAGCCTCGCGGAACAGGCAGCGCTGGCCTATCCCGACCGCATTGCGATCCGGCGCAAGGGTGAGGCGCCGCGCTGGCTTCTGTCTGGCGGCAAGGGGGCCCGGATGGACCCTGCCGATCCATTGGCGGCGCAGCGTCTGCTTGTGGTTACCGATACCGATGGCGACCCGCGCGAGGCGCGTATCCGCCAGGCTGTGGCGATCTCGGAGAGCGAGCTGCGCGCGGTCCATGGCGACCGGATCGCCTGGCACGAAAGCTGCGCCTGGGATGCAAGGGCCGGTCGCGTTCAGGCCCGCCGCGAAGAACGGCTGGGCGCCCTCGTGCTGGCCGAACGCCCGCTGGAGTCCGCGCGCGGCGATGCGCTGGCGCGGGCCATGTGCGACGGCGTGCGCGAGCTTGGCCTCGTTTGGTCGCCTTCGGCCGAGCGTCTGCGGGCGCGGGTCGAACTGCTGCGGTCGGCGGGCGAGGATCTGCCGGACGTGTCCGACGCCGCGCTGCTTGCGACGCTCGAGACCTGGCTGCTTCCGTGGCTGGACGGGATCACCACGGCCTCGGCATTCCGGGCGCTCGACCTGCTCGTTCCGCTGCGTGCCCTGCTTGGCCGCGATGCCCTTGCGCGGATCGATCGTCTGGCCCCGGCCAGTCATACGACACCGCTCGGGCGGGCGGTGCCCATCGACTATTCGGGGGGCGTACCGTCCATCGAGGTGCGCCTGCAGGAGATGTTCGGGACCACCCGGCACCCCTTGGCCGCGGGCCGCCCGATCCGCGTTACCCTGCTGTCGCCGGCCGGGCGTCCGATTCAGGTGACGCAGGACATCCCGGGGTTCTGGAACGCGTCCTATGCGGAGGTCCGCAAGGACATGCGGGGCCGCTATCCGAAGCACCCCTGGCCGGAAGACCCGCGCATGGCGGCCCCGACATTGCGTGCCAAGCCGCGCGGGCAGTGATCAGGTCCTGCGGGGGCATCAAGGCGTGCCGTTCCGGCGCGGCCGGGACCGGGCACCGTAGGGGTTCGGACCGGGCTGCACGGGCGTTTTGTGCACATGTGCACAAATGGTCAAGTGACGGAAATCGTTCGGGAAGTTGTGTGCACGTTCATCTTTCGGTGACGGATATGAACGGGATTTGCGCGGGCCGGGCGTTGCTGGGGGAGGCGTGCAGAACCCTGCCGGAGCGACACAGGCGATGCGACGGCGACACGACCCATGCGGGCGGTCATCCCGCCTCATGGCCCACGGCCGCTGCCAGTCGCTGTCAGTCCTTCAGCTTGATGGCGACGATGGTCCGGTGCCTGTCGGGGTCCGGTTCATCCTTCGGGCCGTTGGGGTAGAACTCCACTCGCGCTGCGAAATGGTCGTCGTCGGGCCTGGCATGCATGTCGAATGCCAGGCCATTCTGGCGCGACCGGTCGATGACGGCGCGATTCACCTTCGTGAGGTAACGGTATCGCCCCACGAAGTTCAGCTCGGCATAGCGCCCTGCGGGCAAGGTGCCGCTGATCAGTTCGCCTGTCGTGGCTTGTGGCGCCTCGACCTCGAATCCGGACTCCATCGCGAGTTCGGGCATCTTCACGATGGTGTATCGGAAGATCGCGGCACCCGTTCACCGGACCCCTTGCGCGTCGATCTTCCGACAAGGCTGGTCCATGGTATCGCTCGCGTCCCGGCCGATCGGCATCACCACCCGGCGCCGCAGCGCGATGTAGGGTCTATCGGCGTAGGTCGTGACCCTCGGTGTTCCGATGTCCATGCGCCTTGTCCTCCATCTCTTGCGCGTGGCGGGCCCTTGCCGCGGCAAGATCCTCGGCCACGCCGTCGATCCGCGGGCGCCCCCTTGGTCCCCAGTCGTGGCCTGCCAACCGCGAGAGATAGTCGGTGAGCAGGTCGAAACTGCTGTTCCAGCCCCAGCCGTGGCCATCCCGTTCCGCGCGGTTGAGGAACGGTGTCTGCCGGAACAGCATCCGCGTGGTGCCGTCGGGCTGTGCGAGGAAATCCATGGTCACGACGGTTTCGAAGCCATCGCTGGCGTTGGTGTAGGTGAAACTCAACCGGCGCGGTTCCTCGACCTCGATGAACGCGCCGTAGATTTCATGGGCATGCCCCGGTCCGGACGTCATCGTGCGTCGCCACGTTCCGCCGACGCGGAAGTCCTGTTCGCACTGGCTGAGGGCGCAGCCTTCGGGACCATGCCAGCGCACCAGGTGTTCGGGATCGCTCCACAGCTTCCAGACAAGTTCGCGCGGCGCGGCGAACACCCGGTCGATGTCGAGCGCGAGCGCCAGTTGCTCGGGCGTGGCGTCAGGTCTTGGCATCGGACTTTCCCTTCTGAATTTCGGCAAGGTAAGCATCCATGCGATCGAATGCCCCCTGCCAATGCTGGCGATAGCGCTCTACCCAGGTCGCGACCTCTGCCAGGGGGGCCGCGTTGAGTTGAACGGGGCGCCATTGGGCGTTCCGTGTGCGTGCGACGAGGCCGGCGCGTTCCAGCACCTTGAGGTGTCGCGAGATGGCCGGCATCGAGATCGCGAAGGGTGCGGTCAGTTCCCCGACGGACGCCTCGCCCTCGCTCAGGCGTTGCAGGATGGCCCGACGGGTGGGGTCGGCGAGGGCGGAGAACGTGAGAGAGAGTTGATCGGGGTTCATTTAGCGAGTCTGTTAATTGCGGGATCAGTTAAATACGGGGCGGTTCGATCCGTCAAGACGCCGTGGCCGGGGCTGCGGGGCAGAGGCGCGGGCCATGCACATGGCCCCCGTTCCCGACACCCATTGTCGCATTCCGGCCTGACGTATGGCGCCCTGCGCCCTCTACTGTGGGCAACCCGCAGGGAGGCGCCCATGGATACCGACCCCTCCACCCCACGCCGCCGCCATGGCGGGCGGGCGGGGAATGCGCGGCGGGGCAGGGCCACGGTGATCGAGCAGACCCCCTGGCGCATCCCCCAGAACCCGGACCGGCCCACCGAACCCCTGACCGAGGGCGGCGTGCACGCCGTCCACGACACGGCCATGCGGGTGCTGGAGGAGATCGGCATCGAGATGCTGCACGACGACACGCTGGCGCTCTGCCGCGAGGTGGGGTGCATCGTCGAGGGCACCAACGTGCGGATGGGCCGCGACTTCGTCATGGAGATGGTGGCGAAGGCGCCGCCGTCCTTTACCATCACGCCCCGGAACCCCGCCCGCCAGATCACGCTCGGCGGTCGGTCGATGGTGTTTGTCAACGTCTCGTCCCCGCCGAACTACTGGGACCTGGAAACCGGCAAGGTCGCGGGCACGCGCGAGCATTGCGCGAACCTGCTGCGGCTGACGCAGTACTTCAACTGCATCCATGTGGCGGGCGGCTATCCGGTGGAACCGGCCGACATCCACCCGCGGTTCCGGCATCTGGATGTGCTGTTCGACAAGCTGACCCTGACCGACAAGGTCTGCCACGCTTATTCGCTGGGGCGCGAGCGGGTGGACGACGTGATGGAGATGGTGCGCATCGCGGGCGGACTGTCGACCGAGGAGTTCGAGGCCAGCCCCCGGATGTACACCAACATCAATTCCACCTCGCCGCTCAAGCATGATGCGCCGATGCTGGACGGCTACTTCCGCTGCGTCCGGCGGGGGCAGGCCACCATCGTCACGCCGTTCACGCTGGCGGGTGCCATGGCGCCGGTGACGATGGCGGGGGCGGTGGCGCAGTCGCTGGCCGAGGGGCTGATCACCATCGCGCTGGCGCAATACGTCCGGCCGGGCGCGCCCTGTGCCTTCGGCACGTTCACGTCGAACGTGGACATGAAGTCGGGCGCGCCCGCGTTCGGGACGCCGGAATACCTCCGTGCGACGCAGATGACCGGGCAGATGGCGCGGTTCTACGGATTGCCCTTGCGGTCGTCGGGGGTCTGTGCGGCGAACGTGCCCGACGGGCAGGCGATGTGGGAAACGGTGCAGAGCCTGTGGGCGGCGGTGCAGTCGGGGACCAATATCGTCTATCACGCGGCGGGCTGGCTGGAGGGCGGGCTTATCGCGAGCCCCGAGAAGTTCATCATGGATTGCGAGGTGATCCAGCAGTTCCAGCGGTATTTCGAGCCCAGCATCTGGAGCACCGAGGACGGCGACCTGGCGCTTGACGCGATGAAGGACGTGGGGTCGGCAGGCCATTTCTTCGGGCTCGACCACACCCAGGCGCGCTACGAGACCGCGTTCTACCAGCCGTTCCTGTCGGACTGGCGCAACTACGAGGCCTGGAATCTGGCGGGCGGCGTCTGGACGGCGGAACGGGCGCATCGGATCTACAAGGATATCCTGGGCGAGTTCGTCGCCCCGCCGATGGACGCGGGTATCCGCGAGGAGCTGTCAGCCTTTGTCGAACGGCGCCGGGCCGAGGGCGGCGCACCCACGGATTTCTGACCGGGCGCCCGGCGGACGGGCAGGCCTTATCCGAATCTTAAGGCCGTCGTGGCTTTGCTGTTCGCAACGGAGCGAACGGGCATGCATGGACTGATCAACAGGGGACTCGAGTGCTTCCTGCGGGATACCTACGGTCGTGATCTCTGGAAGGCTGTGGCGACGCGCGCCGATCTCGGGCACACCCGGTTCGAGGCGATGCTGCACTATGACGATGCCCTGACGGATGCCATCCTGCGCGCGGCGTCCGAACGGCTGGCGGTGCCGAAGGACATGCTGCTCGAGGACCTTGGCACCTATCTCGTGTCCAACCCGAACACCGAGGCGATCCGGCGCCTGATGCGCTTTGGCGGCGCGAGCTTCGAGGAGTTCCTTCATTCGCTGGAGGATATGGCCGACCGAGCCCGACTTGCGGTGCCGGATCTCGTGCTGCCCCAGGTCGAACTGGACGAGGATGGTCCCGGTGCATTCCGGCTGTGCATCGCGCCCGGGATGGAAGGGTTCGCATCGGTCCTTGTGGGCATGCTGCGCACCATGGCCGACGATTACGGCGTCCTGGTGCTGGTCGAGCATGATGGTGCCGTCGCGGGCCGGAACCATGTCCTGGTCAGACTGCTCGACCATGCCTTTGCAGAGGGGCGGCGTTTCGACCTGACCCGGCGTCCGGGGTAGGCAATGGACCGGAACCCGGATATCGCCGCGACCCTGGACAGGGTTTTCGACCGCCTGATGCCGTTTCACGTTCTCGTCGACCGGGACGGCTATATCCTGCGCTGCGGGCCGACGATTGCCAAGCTGTCGTTGCCGAACCGCCTGGAAGGACAGCCATTCCTGGGTGCCTTTGCCCTGCGACGCCCCCGCGATGCCTTCAGCTTCGCGGCCCTGCGTGACGCCCCGTCGGTGCCGCTGCGCCTGACACTTGCCGAGGGCAATCACCCCTCCATGCGCGGGCTGGTCGCCCCCTTGCCCGACGGTCGTGCGGTGGTGAACCTGACCTTCGGGATCTCGGTGGTGGACGCGGTCGCGCGCTATCGCCTGACGGCGGATGATTTCCCGGCCACCGACCTGGCGGTCGAGATGCTGTACCTGGTCGAGGCGCAATCCGCCGCGCTGGAGGAAAGCCGTCGGCTGAACGTCCGTCTGGAAGGCGCCAAGATCGCGGCCGAGGAACAGGCCTTTACCGATACCCTGACCGGCCTGAAGAACCGCCGTGCGATCGAACAGGTGGCCGAGCGGCTGACGAATTCTGATACCGCGTTCGGCATCGTCCTGGTCGATCTGGACTACTTCAAGGACGTCAACGACACCCTGGGACATGCCGCAGGAGACGCCGTCTTGCAGGCAGTCGCGCGCGGATTGCTGTCCGAAATACGGCCCGGGGATACCGTCGTCCGCATGGGCGGCGACGAATTCGCGATCCTGGCCCCCGACTTGCGGGACGGTACCGCGGCCTTGGCCCTCGGGCAACGGATCGTCCGGCGCATCGAGGTGCCAGTGCCCTACGGTGGGCAGATCTGCCGGATCTCCGCAAGCATCGGTATCGCCCTGTCGACGGACCATCCTCTTGCCGACTTCGAGGCGTTGATGAGCGCGGCCGATGCCGTGCTTTACGACGTGAAGAGCCGGGGTAGAGGGCACGCGCTGGTGGCCCCGCCGGCCGGCGTGCGCGGCACAGCCGACCGCGGCGACGACCCTGATCCGGTGATGCGGGTCGCCGGCTGACACGCAATACCCCGGAGCAGCAGGTCGGGCCCGATCAGGCCGGGCGTTGGTCGATACGCGCCCGGACCAGACGGATGAAGTCCTCGCCGCGCTTCTCGAAATCGGGATACTGGTCGAAGCTCGACGCAGCGGGCGCCAGCAGGACCGTATCGCCAGGCTCGGCCTCGTCGGCTGCGCGCGTCACGGCGCGGTCCATCGTCTCGCAGATCTCGCAAGGGGTATCGCCGAGCTGCACGGCGAAATCGCGCGCGGAGTGCCCGATGAGATAGGCCTTCGCCACGTTCCCGAGATGGGGCCGCAACGCCGCGATGCCACCGTCCTTGCCCAGGCCCCCGGCAATCCAGCGGATCCGGGGAAAGGCCCGAAGCGCCTGCGCGGCGCTGTCGACGTTCGTGGCCTTGCTGTCATTGACATAGACCACGCCGCCCGCCTCGCCGACCCGCTGGCTGCGATGCGGCAGCCCGGTGAAGCTGGCCATCGCCGCCTCGATCTGGCGCGGCCCGTGGCCGAGCGTCCGCGCCACGGCCCAGGCGCTGCAGGCGTTCTGATGGTTGTGCGCGCCCGGCAGCCCCTGCATCGCCCGCAGGTCCACCGAAGCCACCTGCCGCCCCTTGCGCCATTCGGCCAGGAAGCCCTTGCGTGCGAAGACCGCCCAGCCGGGACCGTCGAGCCGCTGGCCCGATGACACCCGGATCACCCTGTCGTCGGCAGCCCCCTCGGCCAGCTGGTTCGCCAGATAGCGCCCCTCGACTTCGTCCACCCCGATCACCGCGCGGTCAGGCCCGCCTTCGGCGAACAGGCGACGCTTGGCCGCAAAATACCCGCCCATCCCGCCATGCCGGTCGAGATGGTCGGCCGACAGGTTCGTGAAGACGGCGATGTCCGGCGTCAGGGCACGGGCAAGGTCGGTCTGGTAGGAGGACAGTTCCAGCACCACGACCTCGCCGTCATGGGCGGGATCGAGGTCGAACACGGCGCGTCCGATATTGCCGGCCAGCTGCGCGGGGGTTCCGCAGGCCGTCAGGATGTGGTGGACGAGGGCGGCGGTGGTGGATTTGCCGTTCGATCCGGTCACCGCGACCACGCGCGGCGGCGTCGCGAAATCCGCGAACCCCTCGGCGGCGTAGCTGCGAAAGAACAGCCCGATGTCGTTATCCACCGGCACACCGCGCGCCAGCGCCTGTGCGATGGCCGGATGCGGGGCAGGGTAGAGGTGCGGGATCCCGGGCGAGACGACGAGCATGTCCACCCCGGGCCCGTCCCAGGCCCGGTCACGCGCCAGATCCGCCAGCACCAGACCTTCGGCCTCGGCCCGTGCCCGGCCTTCCGCGCTGTCGTCCCAGACGACGACATCGGCACCGCCGGCCGCCAGCGCGGCGGTCACTGCGCGGCCCGACCGCGCCAGACCCAGCACCGCAACCCGCCTGCCATCCACGCCCCTGACCGGGATCATCGCTGTCGTCCCCCTTGTCCGCGGGGGGCTTCACGCCCCCCGCACCCCCCGTGGGATACTTGGGCCACATCGAAGGGGAAAGACGTTCTGTCTTCACCCTTGCACAAATACCTCATCCCCGAGGCCGGAGCTGCAGGCGCAGGCCGAGACGAAGGGCTTGCGGCCGCAAGGCCGCACCGGATGGTGACGGAGGGGATCAGCGCAGCTTCAGCGTCGCCAGCCCGATCAGGGCCAGGATCAGCGAAATGATCCAGAAGCGGATCACGATCTGCGGCTCGGCCCAGCCCTTCTTCTCGAAATGGTGGTGGATCGGGGCCATCAGGAACACCCGTTTGCCGGTGCGCTTGAAGTACAGGACCTGGATGATGACCGACAGCGCCTCGACCACGAACAGCCCGCCGACGATGGCCAGCACGATCTCGTGCTTGGTGGCCACCGCGATCGCGCCCAGCGCGCC
>CAYYOE010000050.1:0-14994 GCA_964473055.1 uncultured Rhodobacterales bacterium
AGGTGTTCTGCTTCACGCCCAAGGGCGATGTGGTCAAGCTGCCCAAGGGGGCGACGCCGATCGACTTCGCCTATTCGATCCACACGCGGATCGGCCATTCCTGCGTCGGCGCCAAGGTGGACGGGCTGCGCGTGCCGCTGTGGACGCGGCTGAAGAACGGCCAGTCGGTCGAGATCATCACCGCCGAGGGGCAGCGCCCGCAAGCCACATGGATCGACATCGTGACCACCGGCCGCGCCAAGGCCGCGATCCGCAAGTCCTTGCGCGAAGAAGACCGCGAGCGGTTCATCAAGCTGGGCCGTGAGCTGGCGCGGGTGGGGTTCGAACACGTCGGCCGCAAGGCCACCGAAAAGGCACTTGCCACGGCGGCAAAACAGCTGGGGCTGGAAAACTCGGGCGAGCTTCTGGCGCGGCTCGGGTCGGCGGAACTGACGGCCAAGGAAGTGCTTGAAACCCTCTACCCGGAACTGGCGACTCGGGGCGAGGAAATCGACGCCTCGCGGGCCATTGTCGGCCTGTCAGCGAACCAGACATTCAAGCGGGCCCAGTGCTGCCAGCCGGTCCCGGGCGAACGCATCGTTGGAATTGCCTATCGCGGTCAGGGCGTGATCGTGCATGCCATCGACTGCGAGGTACTGTCCGAGTTCGAGGATCAGTCCGAACGCTGGGTCGACCTGCAGTGGCATTCCGGCAAGCATCCGGCCGTGCATGGGGTCAGCATCGACATGACCATCGTGAACGACGCCGGCGTGCTGGGACGGCTCTGCTCGCTGATCGGCGAACAGAAGGCCAACATCTCTGATTTGCACTTTCTCGACCGGAAACCGGACTTCTATCGCCTTATCATCGACGTGGATCTGCGCGATGTGGAACATCTGCACCGGGTCATGCTGGCGCTCGAGGCCGAATCGGATGTTGCCTCGATCGCGCGCCATCGCGATCCGTCGCGCAAGCCGTGATGTGTCGGAGGTGATGGGGTGGTTTTCAAGCGTCGCACGCCGCGATCCTACGGGCGGGTGGTGGCGGAGAGCTTCTGGCCCAAGGGGGGCTGGGCCCGCGCGGCCAGCTATGTCTGGCACCGGGTAAGGCGCCTGCCTGACGCACCGCATCGCGTTGCGCGAGGAGTGTTTGCAGGAATATTCATCAGCTTCCTGCCTCTGTTCGGCCTGCACTTCGTGGGTGCGGCGCTGATTGCATGGGTGATCCGGGGCAACATCCTGGCCTCGCTTCTGGCCACATTCGTCGGCAATCCGATCACCTTTCCGCTGATTGCCTGGAGCGCGCTGGAAACCGGCTACTTCATGATCGGCGGAGAACTGCGCCTGAGTATGGCCCGCGTCGCGATCGACTTTGGCATGGCGTCGCAGCAGATCTGGCAGAATTTCCTGTCGGTCTTTGGTCCGGAACCGGCAAACTGGGATCGACTGTCGCGCTTCTGGCGCGAGGTCTTCTGGCCCTACTTCCTGGGTGGGATACCGACGGGGATTGTCGCGGGGATAGTGGGCTACTACCTCACGCTTCCGCTGCTTGGTGCCTACCAGGCGGCGCGGAAGACACGGCTGGTGCGGCGACTCGAACTGCGCCGCGCTCTCGAACTGGTCCGGGCCGCCGAACTGGCCGAGGCTCGACGTCGCGCGGCAGAAGCCGCGAAGTCGGGGGAAAGTCGTCAGGACGGCGATGGAAAGGACGGCAATGACTGAACGCGTGACGTTGGGCCGCTTGCGGCTGGGGGTGAACATCGACCATGTGGCCACGGTGCGAAACGCCCGTGGGTCGGCCTATCCGGATCCGATCCGTGCCGCGAAACTGGCCGAGGAGGCAGGCGCCGACGGCATCACCGCGCATCTGCGCGAAGATCGCCGCCATATCTCGGACGCCGACATCGAAGGGCTGATGGCCGCGCTGCGCCTGCCGCTGAACTTCGAGATGGCCGCGACGCCCGAGATGCAGGCCATCGCACTGCGCCACCGTCCCCACGCCGTCTGCATCGTGCCTGAACGGCGCGAGGAACGCACGACCGAAGGGGGGCTGGAAGTGGCCGCCGACCAGAACCGGCTGGCCGATTTCATCGCACCCCTGCGCGAGGCAGGGTGCCGCGTGTCGATCTTCATCGCCGCAGACAAGCGCCAGATCGAGGCCGCGGCCCGCATTGGTGCCGAGGTGGTGGAACTGCACACCGGCGCCTACTGCGACCTGCACCACGAGGGGCGACTGACCGAACGCGACGCCGAAGTCGCGCGGCTCGATGGCATGGCGGCCTTCGCGCACGGACTGGGCATGGAGGTTCACGCAGGACACGGGCTGACCTACGATACCGCCGGGCCGGTGGCCGCAATCCCCGAGGTGATGGAGTTGAACATCGGGCATTTCCTGATCGGCGAGGCGATCTTCCGCGGCCTGACCCCGGCCATCGCGGAAATGCGCCGGGTGATGGACGCGGCCCGCGCGTGACGGCACTGCGCACCAACCTGCGTCGCGTCCTGCCGGCGCTTTGGTTGGCGCTGGCCCTTCTCGCCGTCTGGCAGCTGGAGCGCGACCGCGCGGGGCTGGAGATCAGCCGCTTCACCGTCGGCACCACACCCGCGACGTTCTACGCCCTCCCCGGTGCCGACGGCCCGGCGGTGGTGGTGGCGCACGGCTTTGCCGGATCGCGGCAACTGATGGAGGCGTGGTCGCTGACGCTTGCCCGGTCCGGGTATCGCGTGGTGGCCTTCGACTACGAAGGCCACGGGCGCAACCCGGTGCCGATGACCGGCGACGTGACGGCGGTGGACGGGACCACGCGCCTTCTGGTGGACGAGACCCTGAAGGTCGCCCGCGCGGCCCGGTCCCTGCCGGGGCCGGACGCGCCGGTAGCGCTGCTGGGCCATTCGATGGCGACCGACATCATCATCCGTGCGGCCGACGCTGCCGAACCCGGGCTGATCGGCCCCGTGGTGGCGATCTCGGCGTTCAGCCGGGCGGTCACGGCCGACCACCCCCCGAACCTTCTGCTGATCACCGGGCAGGGCGAGGGCGCGTTGCGCGGCTTTGCCATCGAGGCGCTGGGCATGGTCGAACCCGGGGCGACCGAGGGCGCGACGGTGGCCGATGGGGACGTGACCCGCCGCGCCGTCGTCGCGCCGCTGACCGAACATGTCACGGTGCTGTGGTCCGAGACGGGGTTGCAGGAGGCTCGCGCCTGGCTCGACGCGGCCTACGGTCGCTCGTCCGATGCGCGGGTTGCTGACACGGGCGGCTGGCTGCTGTTGCTGCTGGCGTCGATCGTGGCACTTGCCGCGCCGTTGGCCCGGCTGCTTCCCGATCTGGCCGAGAATCGCCGACGCCTGTCGGCGGGGCGCTTTGCCATGATCCTGATCCTGCCCGCCCTTGCCGCGCCCGTGCTTGCGCAACTTGCGCCGCGGGGATGGCTGCCGGTGCTGGTCGCCGACTACCTTATGGTCCATCTGGCGCTTTTCGGCGCAATCCAGCTTGCCCTCTTGGCCTTCTGGGGCGTGCGGCTGATGCGCCTGTCGCCCACGGCAACACTGGCCCTGGCGGCCTTCGGCATCGGCGTGTTCGGCCTGGCGCTGGACCGCTACGGCGCGTCGTTCTGGCCCACGGGCGACCGCTGGACCATCATCGCCGTCCTTGCCCTTGGCGCCATCCCCTTCATGGTGGCCGACGCGCTGGTGACGCGTGGCGGGCGCGAGGGGATCTGGCGGCGCATCCTTGCCCGCATGGCCTTTCTAGGGTCGCTGGCGCTGGCCGTCGGGCTGGATTTCGAGCGCCTCTTCTTCCTGTTCATCATCGCGCCGGTGATCGTGCTGTATTTCCTGACCATGGGCCTGATGGGCCGCTGGATTGCGCGTCGGTCGGGGGCGGTGTCGGCGGGCGTGGCGCTGGGGGTGATCCTGGCCTGGTCGCTGGGCGTGTCGTTCCCGCTGTTCTCGCAGGTGGCGGGATGATCCTGGGTGTCGGCACCGATCTGTGCAACATCGACCGCATCCAGGGCACGCTGGACCGCTTCGGCGAGAGGTTCCGCGCCCGTGTCTTTCGGCCCGAAGAACTGGCGAAGGCCGACCGCCGCGCCGATGTGGCCGGGACGCTGGCGAAGCGCTGGGCCGCCAAGGAGGCCTGTTCCAAGGCGCTGGGCACGGGCCTGCGCATGGGGATCGGCTGGCGAGACATGTGGGTGACGAACATCCGCACCGGACAGCCTGTCATGCATGTGGCAGGCTGGGCGGCGGAACGTCTGGCCACCATGACTCCGCCGGGACACAAGCCCGTGATCCACGTCACCCTGACCGACGATCACCCCTGGGCGCAGGCTTTCGTGGTGATCGAGGCGCGGCCGATCCCGGCTCCAGGCGGACCCGGCCAACCTTGACACCGACCCACGCGCAGCCCATCACCCGCGGACGCAGCAGGGCAGGGCAGCATGGCATCCAAGGCACAATCCTCGGGCTGGGTCGAGACGGTCAAGACCATCTTCTACGCCCTGCTGATCGCGGGCGTGTTCCGCACGCTGTTCTTCCAGCCCTTCTGGATCCCGTCCGGGTCGATGAAGGACACCCTGCTGATTGGCGATTTCCTGTTCGTCAACAAGATGGCCTACGGCTATTCGCGGCATTCCTGCCCATTCTCGTTCTGCCCGTTCTCGGGCCGTATCCTGGGGTCGTTGCCCGAGCGCGGCGACGTGGTGGTCTTTCGTCACCCGGTGACGGGCGAGGACTTCATCAAGCGCGCCATCGGCCTGCCCGGCGACCGGGTACAGATGCGCGACGGCGTCCTGTTCATCAACGAAATCGAGGCCGTGCAGACCCCCGATGGCACCTTCGTGGAAACCTACGAGGCACAGGGTCCGATGCGCAGCTTTCCGCTGTGCAAGAACGGTGCCGTTGGCATCGGCGCCCCGTGCGAGGCCGACCGGTTCACCGAGACCCTGCCCGAGGGCCGCAGCCATTCCATCCTGAACATCCGGACCACGGTGCTGGACAACACGCCGGTGTTCGTCGTGCCCGAGGGGAATGTGTTCTTCATGGGCGACCACCGCGACAATTCCACCGACAGCCGCGTGGCGCAGGCTGCCATGGGCGTGGGGATGGTTCCCCAGGAAAACCTGATCGGCCGCGCCGATCGGGTGATGTTCTCGTCCGCGGGGCGGTCCATGTTGTTCTTCTGGACCTGGCGCGGCGACCGCTTCTTCAAGGCGATCGAGTGACGCTGTCGGGCGAGCTTCGGGCGCTGTGCGCCCGTCTTGGCCACGCCTTCCGCGACCCCGGCCTGCTGGTCCGTGCCCTGACGCATCCGTCCTTCGCGACCGAGACCCGGCCGTCGAACCAGCGTCTGGAATTCCTGGGTGACCGGGTGTTGAACCTGATCATGGCCGAAGCGCTTTTCCATGCCGATACCGGTGCGGGCGAGGGACAACTGGCGCCGCGCTACAATGCCCTCGTGCGGAAAGAGACCTGCGCCGACGTCGCGCGCGAGGTGGGCCTGGGCGAGGCGCTGAAGCTTGGCCGGGGCGAGACGCTGACCGGGGGCCGCCGCAAGGAAACCGTGCTGGGCGACGCGATGGAGGCGGTGATCGCGGCGATCTATCTGGATGCGGGCTATGGTCCGGCGCGCGCGGTGGTGCTGCGGCTCTGGGGCGACCGGATCGACCGCGCGGCCGACACAGCCCGCGATGCCAAGACCAGCCTCCAGGAATGGGCGCAGGCACGGGGCCAGACGCCGCCCGCCTACGTCCTGATTGCCCGTGACGGCCCCGATCATGCCCCGCAGTTCACCGTCGAGGTGCGTCTTGCCAGCGGCGAGACGGAAACCGCCCGCGCCCCGTCCAAACGGGTGGCCGAGCAGGCCGCGGCGAAGGCTCTGCTGGAACGGATGGAGGGTGGACATGGCTGACGAGATCCCTGCGGACCTGCCGCCCGTTGCATCGCCGCCCGAAGGCCCGACGCGTGCAGGCTTTGTCGCCCTGATCGGGGAACCGAACGCGGGCAAGTCCACGCTGCTGAACCGGATGGTGGGCGCGAAGGTGTCGATTGTCACTCACAAGGTGCAGACCACCCGCGCGCGCATCCGCGGCGTGGCGCTTCACGGGGCGTCCCAGATCGTGTTCGTGGACACGCCCGGCCTGTTCCAGCCGCGCCGCCGGCTGGACCGGGCCATGGTCGCCGCCGCCTGGGGCGGGGCGGCGGATGCCGATCTGGTCGTCCTGCTGATCGAAGCGCATCGCGGCGTGACCGACGGGGTGGCGCGCATCCTGGCCGACCTGTCCGAAAAGGCCCATGGCCGGACCATCGCGCTGGCGATCAACAAGATAGACCGGGTCGAGGCGCCGAAGCTCCTGGCCCTGGCCGAGGACATGAACGCCCGCTTCCCTTTCGCGGCCACCTTCATGATTTCGGCCGAGCGGGGCCACGGGGTGGAGGATCTGAAGGAATGGCTGGCCGGCCAGATGCCTGAAGGTCACTGGCTTTACCCCGAGGACCAGATCGCCGACCTGCCCATGCGGATGATCGCGGCCGAGATCACGCGCGAAAAGCTGACGCTGCGCCTGCACCAGGAAATCCCGTACCAGCTGACGGTCGAAACCGAGCAGTGGGAAGAACGCAAGGACGGGTCTGCCGCGATCCATCAGATCGTCTATGTCGCGCGTGACGGCCACAAGGGGATCGTGCTGGGCAACAAGGGTGCGACGATCAAGGCCGTGGGCCAGGCCGCACGGGCGGAACTGGAGGAATTCATGGGCCGCCGCGCGCATCTGTTCCTGACGGTCAAGGTCCGCGAAGGCTGGATGGACGAGGCCGAGCGCTACTCCGAGATGGGCCTCGACTTCCGCGACGCGAAGAAATGACGCGCCCCGAGTCCGCGCGGCTGGCGGCCCGGGTCTGGGTCGACGCCTACCTGACACGCCTGCGGCTGGCGGCGATCCCGGCCTATGTGACCGCGAAGGGTGATGCGACGGCGGGGGCCGTTCTGGTGAAGCTGGCCACGCTCGACGGGCAGGCGCAGGCGTTTCAGCGATCGTTCGACCTGACGACGGGCAACCGTGCGTGGGTCGTGCTGTGCAAAGGGGCCGAGGCCGAGGTGGATGCGGCGATTGCCCGCCAGCGCGGGTTCGATCCCGACCTCTGGGTGATCGAGGTCGAGGACCGCGCGGGGCGGCATCTTCTGGATCAGGACGGGCTGGCGGACTGAATCGGTCCCGGAGGGATGCCGGGTCCGCGCCCGGGGGGCTCCAGCCGGTCCGATTCCCCCGGGCGCGTTCCACGGCCCCCGTGCGGCCACGCCGGACCCAAACGGCCTGGCCACGGACCAACCATAGCCGCGCCGGATCGGGTGTTGCGTTGCACGGCCTGCACCGCGCGCCCCTGCGTGCCATACCGCAACGGCCCCGCGACGGCATCCCGCAACAACCGCGGGATGGAGCGCTTCCCCTCTCCCGCGGGGAGAGGGGAGAGGGGAGAGACCCCACCGATCGCAACCTGCGCCCCTCCCCCACCTTGCACGCCCATCCGCAACCCCCATAGTGCCGCCCATGGAATGGCGCGACGAAGGGGCGATCCTGACCGTGCGGCGGCACGGCGAGACCTCGGCCATCGTCGAGGTCTTCACCGCCGCCCACGGACGCCATGCGGGTGTCGTGCGCGGTGGCGCCTCGCGCAAGCTGGCACCGGTCCTGCAGCCAGGAAACCAGGTATCGGTAGTCTGGCGCGCGCGCCTGGGCGAGCATATCGGAAGCTACACCGTGGAACCCCTGCGCAGCCGGGCTGTGCAGGTGTTGGCCGATCCGTTGGCGTTGGCCGCCCTGAACGCCGCATCGGCGCTGCTGACCCTCTGCCTTGCCGAACGAGACCCGCAGCCCGGGCTCTACGTGCGGACGCAGGCCCTGCTGGACATATTGGGGCAAGGCGAGCACTGGCCCGTGGCCTATCTGCGCTGGGAGATGGCGCTGCTTGATGCCTTGGGCTTCGGGCTGGATCTGTCGGCCTGTGCGGTGACCGGGGCCACTGCGGGGCTGGCCCATGTCTCGCCCCGCTCGGGCCGGGCGGTCAGCGCGGCGGGGGCGGGTGACTGGGCGGACCGCCTGCTGCCGCTTCCGCCCGAGATGCTGGGCACGGGCGCGGACCGCGCCGGCGTGGTCGCCGGGCTGGCCACCACGGGGCATTTCCTGGCGACCCGCGCGCTGCCCGCGCTGGGCGACCGGCCCGTCCCCGCCGCGCGGTCGCGCCTTGTCGATCTGCTGTCGCGCGCCCGGATGGACTGACTTCGCCCCCTTGGCGTCGCAATTGTGCAAGCATGCCCCCTGCGACGGGCGCAGGACGAGACGGCAATGCCCATCGTTCCCCGCGTCCCTCTCTATCTGTCGCACGCGCCAACCCCCCGGGTGCAATCCTTTGCCGCGCTGGCCGCGATGGAGGCAGGCGTGCGGGGAATGCTGATTTCCGTCATGCCGCTTGAACTGTACCGGGCAGTGGGCGACGCGGCGGTGGTCAGCCGCATCTACTTCGTCGTGGGGATCGTTTCGCTGATGGCAGGCCTCCTTGTGCCCTGGTTCACGCGGTGGGTTCCCCGCCGCTGGATGCTGACCCTGGGCGCCTGCCTCTATCTCTGCGGCAATACCCTTGCGGTTCTTGGGGGTGCCGGCCCGATGGCCCTTGCCCTCGGGCTGAACGCCATGGCCACCGTGACGGTGTTCGTGTGCCTGAACGCCTATGTGCTGGACTATATCGCGCGCGAAGACCTCGGCCGGTCGGAGACTTTGCGCATGGTCTATTCCGCCACGATGTGGACGATCGGCCCGGTGGCGGGCGTGTGGCTCGTGGACCTGTGGCGCCCCGCGCCGTTCCTGCTGGCGGGGGCCTTCGCGCTGGCGCTGATCGCGCTGTTCTGGCGGCTGCGCCTCGGCAACGGGAAAGAGATCCAGCGCGCCCGAGGACCCGCCGCCAACCCGCTGGCCTACCTGGGGCGCTTCTTCGCGCAGCCGCGGCTGATCGCGGGCTGGCTGTTTGCGGTGATCCGGTCCTGCGGCTGGTGGGTCTATGTGGTCTATCTGCCGATCTTCTGCATCGAGGCGGGCCTCGGCGACCGCGTCGGGGGAATGGCCCTTTCGGCGTCCAACGCGCTGCTTTTCGGCACGCCGCTGGTGCTGGTGGCCGTGCGGGCCACCAGCGTGCGCAGCGTGGTCCGCACGGCCTTTGCCGCCTGCGCCGCGCTGTTCACGGCGGCCTTCCTGGTATCCGGCTGGCCCTGGGCGGCGGTGTCCTGCATCGTCCTGGCCTCGGCGGCACTGGTGGTCCTGGATGCGGCGGGCAGTCTGCCGTTCCTGATGGCGGTCAAGCCCAGCGAACGGACCGAGATGGCGGCGGTCTATTCCAGCTTCCGCGACGTGTCCGGGATCCTGACCCCCGGTGCGGCCTATCTTGTGCTGCTGATTGCCCCGGTCGCGGGGGTATTCGCCGCCTGTGGCGCGGCAATGGCGGTGGCCTGGGGGATTGGCGGCCGCCTTCACCCGCGACTGGGGGCCCGACGCTAGCGCAGCAGCCCCAGTTCCTGCAGTGCCCGCGCCGATGCCACCGTTGCCGGCAACGGATCGGCCAGGTCCCGCCCCAGAAGCCGCCGCGCGCGGGCGTTGTCGAAGTCCTCGCGTCGGCCCAGACTGGGCGTGATGGTGCGCAGGCCCGGGTCGATCAGTGCAAGGGCGCGGATCAGCAGGTCGGGCGCCACGCGCAGCGGAATCCGCCGGTCTGGGAACGCCGCCCTCAGCGCCCGTGCGAATTCGGCGAACCAGACGAAGCGCGCGACCAGCATGAACCGGTCCTCGGCGCCGTCCCAGTCCATCGCGCGAACATGCGCCTCGGCCACGTCGTCCACGTCCACGGCCAGGAACCCCACGCGCGGCACCATTGGGTCCTTTCCCCGCATCAGCCGCATCACCACTTCCATCGAGGTGCCCACATCCGTGTCCAGCGGCGGCCCCAGCACGAAGCCCGGGTTCACCGTGATCAGCCGCATCCCGGCCGCATGGTCGCGCACGAAGTCCCGCGCCGCGCGTTCGGCCAGCGTCTTGGACGCAAAGTAGGGGGTGGTCGTCGGGAAATTCAGATCGGTCCAGTCCCCCTCGGCATAGGCGCGCCCGTCCGAGGGTGCGGCCGAGGACGAGATCGCCGCGATGGACGAGGTCAGCACCACGCGCCCCACCCCCGCAGCCGCCGCCGCCCGCAGCGCCCGCAGGGTTCCGTCCACCGCCGGGCGGATCAGGTCGTCGGCATTCTTGGGCTGCACCAATGGAAAGGGCGAGGCGGTATGCATCAGCACGTCGACGCCCAGCATCGCTGTATCCCACCCGTCGTCCTTCAGCAGGTCGAGGGTCACGCTCCGATAGCGGCCGATCGCCACGGGTTCGGCCAGGCGTGGCGCCACCGCCGCGCGGACGGCTGCGTCCCCACCCGGACTGCGCATGGACCCAACGACCGTGTGACCCTGGTCCAGCAGGCGGCGGATGATGTGCTTGGCGATGTAGCCGGTGGCGCCAGTCACGAGGACCGTGCGAGGGGCGGGCATGGGGGTTATCCTGTGAAGGGAAGGTGACCCCAAAGTAAGTGGCACTCACCGAAGATCAAGCCTGACCCGCGCCACTTGTGAGCGCCGCGTCTCAGTCCTGTTCGGACGCGCCGCGCAGGGTAAGTGCGTCGGCATGGTGGCATGCGGACCAATGCCGATCCGAAACCTCGCGCAGGACTGGCTGCTCGATCCGGCACAGGTCCGTCGCGTAGCGGCAACGGGGATGGAAGTAGCACCCCGACGGCGGGTTTGCGGGGCTTGCGATTTCGCCCGGCAGGATGATCGTCGTATCCGGCAGCGTCGGATCGGGGCGCGGCACCGCCGACATCAGCGCTTCGGTGTAGGGGTGGCGCGGCGCGGCGAACAGGGCGTCGGTTTCGGCCAGCTCGATCAGCTTGCCCACATACATCACCGCAACCCGGTCGGCGACGTGCTGCACCACGCTCAGGTCGTGGGCGACGAACAGGAAGGCCACGCCCAGTTCGCGCTGCAAGTCCTGCAAGAGGTTCAGGATCTGCGCCTGGATCGATACGTCGAGCGCCGACACGGGTTCGTCGGCCACGATCAGCGCGGGCCGTGTCACCAGCGCGCGGGCGATGCAGATGCGCTGGCGCTGGCCGCCGGAAAAGGCGTTGGGATAGCGCGCCAGGTGGCCCGGAATCAGCCCGACCATCTGCGCGATCTCGGCCACGCGGGTCTCGACCTCGGCCGCGTCGGTGCCCTGCGCGCGCAACGGTTCGGCGATGATGTCGCGCACCGTCATGCGCGGCGACAGGGACGAGAACGGGTCCTGGAACACCATGTTCATGTGCGCGCGAAGCCCGCGCAGGGTGCGCTTGTCGGCGCGGGCGAGGTCCACCGGGGGGCGGCCGTCGCCCAGGTCCAGCAGCACCTCGCCACCCGTGGGGTCGATCGCGCGGATGATGCTGCGGCCGAGCGTGGTCTTGCCCGACCCGGATTCGCCCACCAGTCCCAGAATTTCGCCACGGGCAAGATCAAAGCTGACGTCATCGACCGCGCGGACCTGGCCCGTCACCCGTTTGAAGGCGCCGCTTTCGATCGGGTAGTGCTTCTTCAGGCCGCGGACGCGCAACAGGGGCCGGTCATCCTGCATGGCTGGCCCCCGCGGCATCGTGGCCTGCGCCGGGCGCCGGGCTGCCGGCCAGGAAGCAGGCGACACGGTGCCCGCCGCCCGGATCGCCCGTCAGGCGCGGCACACCCTGGTCGCACAGGCCGCGGCGGCCTTCCGGGCAGCGCGGCAGGAAAGCACAGGCGTTGGGCTTGTTGATCGGGATGGGCACGTTGCCCTGGATCGCCTCGAGCGGCTTGCCCGTGCGCCGCCCTAGCCGCGGCATCGAGGCCAGAAGCCCCCGGGTATAGGGATGACGCGGCGACCGGAACAGATCACGCACGCTGGCCTGTTCGACGATCGAGCCGAGGTACATCACCGCCACCTCGTCGGCCATGCGCGCGATCACGCCCAGGTCGTGCGAGATGTAGAGGATCGCCATGCCCAGGTCCTGCTGCAACTCCTTCATCAGGCGCAGCACCTGGGCCTGCACGGTCACGTCGAGGGCCGTCGTGGGTTCATCCGCAATCAACAGGCGCGGCCGCGAGGCCAGCGCCATGGCGATCATCGCGCGCTGCCGCATGCCCCCCGACAGGTGGTGCGGATAGCGCGCCAGCGCCTTGCGCCCGCCCATGATGCCCACGCGGTCGAGCATGGCGATGGCGATCTCTTCGGCCTCGGCCCGGTCGCGGGTGCGGTGCAGGTAGATGGCTTCCAGCAACTGGTTGCCGATGGTGTGCACCGGCGAGAACGAGGTCATTGGTTCCTGGAAGATCATCGACACCTCGCCCCCGCGAATGCGGCCGAGGTCGGGGCCCTTGGGGTCCAACGCCAGGATGTCGACCGGCGGCTTGCCCGGCGTGTGCAGCAGGATCTGCCCGGTGGTGCGCGCGATCCGGGGCGTGATGCGCAGGATGGACTGCGCCGTCATCGTCTTGCCGCAGCCGGATTCGCCCACCAGCCCAATGGTGCGCCCCGGCGCGATGCTGAAGCTGACGTCATCGGACGCGCGCAACTCGCCCTCGATCAGCGGCAGCACGACGCGCAGGTTGCGGACCTCGATCAGCGGCTGGGACATGGTCGTGTCGGTCATCGGGCTTCCTAGCTGCGATAGGGGTCGACGGCATCGCGCAGCCCGTCACCCATGAAGCTGAACGCCACCACGATCAGGATCACCAGACCCCCCGGCACCAGCAGCCACGGCGTCAGCGTCAGGGTCTGGATGTTCTGGGAATCGATCAGCAGGGTGCCGAGGCTGACCGCCGGGGGCCGCAGCCCCAGCCCCAGGAAGCTGAGCGCGACCTCGCCCAGGATCATCTGCGGCACGGCCAGCGTCAGATACACGATCAGGTAGCTCATGAAGCCGGGCAGCAGATGCGTGGTGATGATCTTCGCCTCGCTCACGCCGCTGATCTTGGCGGCCATGACGTAATCCTCCTCGCGCAGTGACAGGAGTTTGCCGCGCACCACGCGGGCGAGTGTGGTCCACCCCAGCACCGCCAGCACCGTGGAAATGCCCAGGTAAACCTGCACCGGCGTCCATGTGGCCGGGACCAGCGCGGCCAGTGCCATCCACAGGGGAAGGGTCGGCAGGGACTGCAGGAATTCGGTCAGGCGCTGGACGAAGTTGTCCACCGCGCCACCGTAGTAGCCCGAGATCCCGCCGAAGAACAAACCCAGCGAGAACCCGATGGCCAGCCCCAGAAGCCCCACGAACAGCGAGGTGCGGGCGCCGAACAGCATCCGGCTGAACAGGTCGCGCCCCAGCGTGTCGGTGCCGGCCAGGAACAGATGCCCGCCCGGATCGACGCCCAGCAGGTGGATATCGGTCCGGACCAGGCCGAGCAGGCTGTATTCGTGGCCGCGCACGAACAGGCGCAGGTGATACCGCGTGTCGGTATTCTCGACATAGGCGCGCTGGAAGGTGCGCGTATCCAGCGTGCTCTGGATGCCATGGACGAAGGGCCGCAGGTGGAACGTACCCTCGGCATCCACGAACCGCACCACGGTCGGCGGGGCCAGAAGGTGCTGGGGATGCCGCTGGAATGGGCCGTAGGGTGCGAAGAAATCGGCCAGGATCGCCACGAAATAAAGGATCCCGATGAACCATAGCGAGATGTAGGCGGCGCGATGACGGCGGAACTTGATCCAGAACAGCTGGCCACGGGTCAGGACCAGGCCGCCTTCGGGGCCAGCGGGGGTTTCGGCGGGTGGGGTGGGGTGCATCGATGGTCCCCCGTCAGTTCGCCCGGCTCATCCGCACGCGCGGATCGAGCAGGGTCAGCAGGATGTCGGAAATCACCACGCCCACGACCGTCATCACCCCCAGCAGCAGCAGGCAGGACGCCGACACAAAGGTATCCTGCGCCACGATGGCGCGTAACAGAAGCGGCCCGATCGTCGGCAGGCCCAGCACGATGGCGACGATGGTGGACCCCGACACGATTTCCGGCAGAAGCTGCCCCACGGTCGAGATGATGGGGTTCAGCGCCACGCGGAACGGATACTTGTACAGCAGCCGCCGCTCTGGCACGCCCTTGGCGCGGGCGGTCACGACATACTGCTTCTGGAACTCGTCCAGCAGTTGCGACCGCAGCACCCGGATGGTGGCCGCCGTGCCTGACAGGCCCACCACGATGACGGGCACGGGCAGGTGCACCAGAAGATCCATGAACTTGTCCCAGCTCCACGGCGCGTTCATGTACTGGGGCGAGAACAGGCCGGTGGGCGTGACCCCGAACAGCACGCTGGACGCCACCAGCAGGATCAGCGCCAGCAGGAAGTTCGGCACCGCCAGCCCGATGATCCCCAGGAACGTCACGGCATAGTCGCCCGCCGAATACTGGTGCGTCGCGGAATACAGCGCGACCGGGATCGACACGGCATAGACGAAGATCATCGCCACCAGGGACACGACGATCGTCAGCATCAGCCGCTCGGAAATCAGGTTCCAAACCGGCTGCTGCCATTCGAAGGAATAGCCGTAGTCGCCCCGCGTCACCAAGGGCACGATCCAGTTCAGGTACTGGCGCCACATGGGCTGATCCAGCCCGTAGCGTTCCGTCAGGTATTGCAACTGCGCCGCCGTCGCGGGCGAGCCCGACGCCTCCAGCTGCGTTGCATAGGTTTCGATGAAGCTGCCCGGGGGCAGGTTGATGATGACGAACGCGACGATCGAGACCATCACCAGCGTGAGGACCATATAGATCAGGCGCTTGATGATGTAGCCGATCATCGACGGTATCCCCGATTGGCTCGAAGGGCCGGAAGGACGGTCATGAGACGTCCGCGTGCCTAGAGAAGCGCGCGGAACCCCTTGAGCTTGCCGAACAGGATCCGGTTGGAATCGTGGAACGTGACCGCGCCGCGATAAG
>CAYYOE010000051.1:0-14910 GCA_964473055.1 uncultured Rhodobacterales bacterium
GCCGCGCTTCGCCCTTGGCGCGCACCTGACCGGCCATTTGGATCGCACCGCCGAACAGCAGGAACTTCTCGGTCAGCGTTGTCTTGCCAGCGTCGGGATGGCTGATGATGGCGAAGGTGCGCCGCCGGGCGATCTCGGCGGGCAGGGTGGGGCGGTTGGACGGGGCGGTATCGGGCATGGGGCCGCATATAGCGGGCCGCGGGGTGCGGGGAAAGCCTTGGCCGGTTCGTCGTTGGACGTCGCCGGATCGGCCACGTCCGGCTGGACTTTGGCGCCGATCCGGAGCGAATTACTGGGTATGGGCAAAGGCGTGGGGCGGATGCGGCATCAGGGCAGGGCAGGACGGATAGAGGTGGCGCTGGGGCGCGCCTGGCCTGCGCTGTCGGCCCCGGGGCTGGTCCTGGCGGGTCTGGCGTTCATGGCGTCGCTGACGCCGTCGCTCTTGCCGCGCGATCCGGTGATCCAGGGCGTCCTGGCCGGAACGGTCGCCGCCATCGCGCACGAGATCGGCGCCTTCGGTCAGTGGGTATGGGCGTTCCTCGGCTTGCCGCGCACCCGCGGTGCGCTGCGGCGTCGTCTGGTGCTGGCGGCGGGCGTCGTGGCCCTACTGGCGGCGGCCTGGGGGATTGCCCATGCGCGCGGCTGGCAGGATGTGACGCGGGCCGTGATGGGGCTGCCCCCCGCCGAGACCAGCGGGACGCTGGTGCTGACGGCGGTCGGGGTGGCCTGCCTTCTGGTGGTCTGGTCGCTGGCCCGCGCGTTCGGGTCGGCCCTGCGGCTGGCGTCTAGCGCGGCGGGCCGTGTACTGCCACCGCGCCTGGCGGCCGGTGCCGGGCTGGTGCTGGCGGCCACGGTGTTCTGGATGGTCATCGACGGGGCGCTGGTGCGCACGGGCTTTCGCGTCGCGGATGCCTCGTTCGCGGCGGCCGAGGCGATCTTTGACGACGATCTGCCCGTCGATGTTCCCCAGGGGCGCAGCGGCGGGCCGGGATCGGTCGTGGACTGGGATGATCTGGGCCGGCACGGCCGCCGGTTCGTGGCCGACGCGCCGACCGCTGCCGAGATCGCCGCCTTCACCGGGCGACCGGCCGTGGACCCGGTGCGCGTCTACGTCGGGCGCAACTCGGCCTCCACGCCCGAGGCGCGGGCGGACCTCGCGCTCGCCGACCTGATCCGCCTCGGCGGCTTTGCCCGCGCGACGCTGATCCTGGCGATTCCGCCCGGCACGGGCTGGATGGACCCGGGCGCGCACGACCCGGTCGAATTCATGCTGGGCGGGGACGTGGCGACGGTGGGCGCGCAGTATTCCTATCTGACCAGCGTGCTCGCGCTGGCCACCCACCCCGACTATGGCGTGGCCGAGGCGCGGGCGCTGTTCGACGCGATCTATGGCCACTGGCACAGCCTGCCGCCCGATGGCCGCCCGGCGCTCTATCTGTTCGGGCTGAGCCAGGGCGCCTACAATTCGCAGGTGGCCCTGCCGCTGCTGGACCTGCTGGGCGATCCGATCGATGGTGCCCTCTGGACCGGATCGCCGTTCTTCAGCCCGTTCTGGCAGCGCGTGCGCGACGAACGGCGCGCCGGCAGCCCCGCCTGGCGGCCCGAGTTCGGCAACGGCTCGCTGGTGCGGACCTACACGCAAGAGGGCGGGTCCGACGGTGATTTCGCGCCCTGGGGCCCCATCCGGCTGGTGTTCCTGAACTACCCAAGCGACCCGATCGTGAACTTCACCTTCGCCTCGGCCTGGCGGCAGCCCGACTGGATGCGCCCGCCGCGCGCGCCCGATGTCTCGCCCGGGTTCCGCTGGTTTCCGCTGGTCACGATGTTCCAGCTTGCGCTCGACAGCGCCATATCGCTGCAGGTTCCGCGCTTCGGGCATTACTATGTGGCGCATGACTATATCACCGGCTGGGAGGCGCTGATCGACCTGCAGGACTGGTCGCCGGAACGATCCGCCGCTCTGCGGGCCGCGATGGAGGTTCGGGAAGGGTCGCGGTAGCCGAGGCGCCGGACCGATGCCGGTGACGCGACGTTGTATCCGGTACGGGCGAACGCCGGTTTGTCGTCGGACATGACTGCATGATAGAACGCAAGGCCATGGGCAAGGACGGCCACGCAGCAACACGGAACCGTCGGCTGCCGGACGGGCGGTTCGATCCGCGGGCCATCGGCCGCGCGACGCTTCCCCGTGCGCAAAGGCTGCGGCGTGCCCTGGTGGGGGGCGCACTGGCATTTGCGGTCGTGTTGGGGCTGGGCGTAAGCTATTCCGCATCGCGCCTGGCGGGGGTCGAGGTGCTGCTCGATACACCCGAGGCCAGGGGCGACCTGCTGCGCCCGGCCTATCGTGTCACGCTGCCGCCAGATCGGGCCGCGGGTGCGCGGGTTCCCGTGGCCCTGCTGATCTCGGGCTGCGACGGTCCGCGCGACAACCTTCCCCGTTGGACCGAGATGCTGGCTGGCATCGGCTGGGCGTCGATGGTGGTTGACAGTCACACCCCACGCGGACTGACGGACTTCGACCTCTGGCGCGCGGTCTGTGCCGGGGCGGTCCTGCCGGGACCCGAGCGCGCGGGTGACATTGCTGTGGCGCTGGCCGAACTGCACGGCACCGCCTGGGCCGACACATCGCGAGTGGCGCTGATCGGCGCCTCGCATGGCGGTTGGGCTGTGCACGACTACCTGGCACTGGCGTCCGAGGGACGCGCCCCGCATGGCCTGACCGCATGGCCGGAACCGGTGCAGGATGATCCATTGCGCGGAATCGTCGGTGTGGTGACGCTCTATCCCTATTGCGGCGTTGCCGGCGTGGCGGCGCGCGCCGGCTGGGAACGCGGCCCGCCTGTGCTGATGCTGATGGCCCAGGACGACACGATCACCGACGAGGATGCCTGCCTGGCGCTGGCTGAACGGGAACGCGCCGTGGGTGTTTCGGTCGAAACGCATGTCTATTCGGGTGTCACCCATGGCTTCGACACCCAGGAAAGGTCTGTTCTCAGCGGGTTGCGGTTTGATGCGGAAGCGACCGATGACGCGCTTCGGCGGATTGCCGCCTTCCTGCAGGCCCTGGTCCCCGACGCCGGCTGATGCGTCGTGCAATTGTCGCACACCTGTGGCAGGATGAGAACATTCAACGAACAAACGGGAGGGTGCGATGACACTGAAGGAGATTGCCGATGAACTGGTTGCCGGTTGCCGCGAGGGCCGAGAACTGGCGAATCTCGATCGCCTCTATGCCTCCGATGCCGTTTCGGTCGAGGCGATGGGAATGGGCGGTCAGGACCCCGAGAGCCGAGGGCTGGAGGCGATCAGGGCCAAGCATGCCTGGTGGTCGGGCGCCTTCGAGTTTCTGGGTGGCGAGGTGATCGGTCCCTACCTGCACGGCGACGACCGTTTCGCCGTGCGCTTCACCATGAAGACCCGCGACCGCGCGACCGGTGATGTCAGCGAAGGCGACGAGGTCGCCATCTACCATGTCCGCGATGGCCGGATCGTGCGGGAAGAATTCTTCTACGCGATGTGACGCAACCGACGTCTGCAGCTTCCGCCGGGGCCGCCCCCACTGGCCCCGGCCGTCGCTGCTCACCCCCTTGCGGGGGGATCCCACCCAGACCCTGACACTGTGATGGCGCGCGGTTCGTCGGGCGTCAATTGCGGCGAAATCATGGCATCCCGATTGTCCATGGATATCTGACAGTCCGCCTGAAACCGCACAAGTCGCCAATATCGCGTGGATTTTCGGGCGGCTTCCGGCGCGCCGCGTGGCTGCCGGGACGAATCGCGGGTTGTGTCCGCGCAGGGCCAGACGCCATGCTGCGCGCAGGAGGGACGCCCATGCAGACTGTGCTCATCGCCAATCGAAAGGGCGGCTGCGGCAAAACGCTGACCGCACTCACGCTGGCCGCGGCCTTGGCCGGGAAGGGCGGCCGGGTGGCGCTGGCCGACGCCGATCCGCAGAAATCGTCGCTGCGCTGGATGAAGCGGCGCCCGGTGACAGTGCCACCCGTGATCCCGCTGGACTGGACCCAGGCGAAACGTCTGGGCGAGGCGCCTGCGGGCCTCGACTGGCTGGTGATCGACGCACCCGGCGCACTGGACACCGAGGCCGCAGCGGACCTGATCGCCGAGGCGCGCGCGGTCGTCCTGCCCGTGCAACCCTCGATCTTCGACGAGGACAGCACACGGCGCTTTCTAAAGGACATCCAGGACCTGAAGCGCGTCCGCAAGGGCAAGGTCGCAACGCTGCTGATCGCGAACCGCGTGCGGGCCCGGGGCCGGGCGCTGGCAGGGCTGGATGCCTTCTTCGATCGGGTCGGGCAGGCGCCGGTTGCCCGCATCGCCGACCGGGCGGCCTATGCCGAACTGGCTGAATCCGGACTGGCCGTCTTTGACCGGCGCGGCGCCGCGTTCCGGACGATGCAGGCCGACTGGGCGCCCCTGATCACAGCACTGGAGTGACCTGACCGGGGTTTGCGGCACCCCGGCCCGGATGCTAGGCGGGGGCAACGCAAGAGCGGCAGGAGGCGGACATGGACCTAGGCATCCGGGGACGGCGGGCGATCGTCTGCGCGGCATCCAGGGGGCTTGGCCGAGGGTGTGCCGAGGCGCTGGCGGCGGCGGGCGTCGACCTTGTGATCAACGCACGGGGCGAGGCTGCGCTGGCGGACGCCGCCGAAAAGATCCGGCGCGCGCACGAGGTGCAGGTCACGTCTGTCGCGGCCGACATCACCACGTCCGAGGGCCGCGCGGCCGTTCTGGACGCGGCCGGCGAGGTGGACATCCTCGTGACGAATGCCGGCGGGCCGCCCCCCGGCCTGTGGTCGGACTGGGACCGGGACGATTTCCTGCGCGCGGTGGACGCCAACATGCTGACACCCATCGCGCTGATGCAGGCGGTCCTGCCGGGCATGATCGCCCGCGGGTGGGGTCGGGTGGTCAACATCACCAGCCAGTCGGTGAAATCGCCGATCCCGCAGCTTGGCCTGTCGAATACCGCGCGCGCCGGGCTGACCGGGTTCGTCGCGGGCACGGCGCGGCAGGTGGCGTCGCACGGTGTGACGATCAACAACCTGTTGCCAGGCATCCACGACACCGACCGGGGCGTCGCGCTGGATACGGGCGCCGCCCGCGCGGCCGGGATCACGCTGGCCGAGGCACGCGCCCGGCGCGAAGCGACGCTGCCTGTCGGCCGCTATGGCACCGCCGCCGAATTCGGCGCCACCTGCGCCTTCCTCTGTTCGGCCCATGCCGGGTTCATCGTGGGGCAGAACCTGCTTCTGGACGGGGGCGCGTTCAACAGCACCCTGTAGGACGGTCCCGAGGTCGCAGGGGGCTCTGCCCCCATGGCCGCGCCGGGCGCGGCCATTCCCCCGGGATACTTCCGCCATATCGAAGCCGACGTCGTTCTGCCGCCTTCGATATGGCTCAAGTATCCCGGGGGGAGTCGCGCCCCGGCGCGACGGGGGGCAGCGCCCCCCCTGCCGCACCAGCCTTCGAGCGCTCCAGATAGTCCATCAGCGATTTGCCCACCTCGTCGGTAAAGCGGTCGGGCAGGGTGTCCAGCCGTTCGATCCGGTCCACGCGGAAGGTGCGGAAATCCGCGCGCATCTCGCACCAGACCGTCACTGTCCAGACCCGGCCCCAGTATTCCAGTTGCAGGGGCCGCACCGTGCGGCTGCTGCGGGTCTCGTCCAGCGCACGGTAGTCGAGATGGACCTTGCGTTGTTCGCGGATCGCCACGCGCAGGGGTGGCATGAAGCGAAAGCCCGCTGCGGCATCGGCGAAGGGATAGACCGCCAGCCCCCAGTCGGCGGGCCGCGCGGCGCGGTCCTCGGGCAGGACCGCGTCGATCTTGGCCGAGAGGCTGCGTGCGGCACGTTGCAACTCCTCGTCGGCCGCCTCGGCCACAACGGCCATGCCGAGGTGCAGCGCCTCGAGCTCTGCAAATGTCAGGTTCAGGGGTGGCAGCGTGATCGGCGCCGTCATCATGTAGCCCAGGCCGCGTTCGCCCGCGACCGGCAGGCCCGAGGACATCAGCGTGTCCATGTCGCGATAAACGGTGCGGACCGAGACCTCGAGCCGCTCGGCCATGTCCAGCGCGCGGTGCAGACGCCCGTCGCGCAGGATCTGGATCAGGTCGAACAGGCGGTCGGTCCGGCGCATGGCGCCAAAGTCCGGGCCGGCTGGTCCGCCGTCAAGCTGTCTGGCCGTGAACAATCGTCTCATGCCGCATCGTGATGCTGTCAGGCGCGATCGCGGCCAGGAAGGCGCCGGCTTCGGGCCGCGTCGGCAAAGTGGCTGCGGCAGCCTCGGCGGCTGCCATGTCGGACCAGCACAGATGATCGGTCCAGATACCATCTGGAGACCGGCTGAGGCATCGGCCGATAAAGCCGGAACAGGCCGCGAGCCAGGGATCAAGCGCGGCTGCCGCGCGGGCGAACCCGGCCGTGTCGACCCCTTGGCGCAGGGCGAAGGTCACGATCTCGACGACTTGGGGTGCGGGCGGGGTGGTTTGGATTTGGGTCATCGGAGCCTCTGATTCGGGGTGAGACCCTGTCATCGCATCCCACAACTGACTCATACCTGGCAGTTGATTGGGTATCGCTCGCTGTGCGACAAGCCCACAACTGCCACTATCCTGACAGGATTGTCCTTTAACGGCGCGGGGCAGCGAAAAAACGGTCCGATCCGCCTGGCACAGCGATCACAACAGCCATAGGGCGCTTCCCCCGAGGGCATGGAACGCCTAGATATCGGGAATGAAACGGATCGGGCGCAGTGCCGCCGCCCAGCCGGAGGGAGAAGTCATGCTCAACAACATCGGCCCCGTTGGCCTTGTCCTTATCGCAGTCGTCGTGCTCGTGTTGTTCGGGCGCGGCAAGATCTCATCGCTCATGGGCGAGGTAGGCAAGGGCATCACCGCCTTCAAGAAGGGCATCAGCGAAAGCAAGGCAGAGATCGAAGAGGCCTCGAACGAGGCCGCGCGCGATGTGACGCCCGCCGAGAAGGACAAGGTCTGACCGGCCGAGCCCTGGGACAAGCACCGTGCTGGACATCGGCTGGACAGAACTGCTGATCGTGGGCGTCGTCGCCCTGATCGTCGTGGGCCCGAAGGACCTGCCCGGGATGTTCCGCACCTTGGGGCGTTTCACCGGCCGCCTGCGCGGGATGGCCCGCGAGTTTCAGCGCGCGATGGACGATGCGGCGCGTGATACGGGCGTCAAGGACGTGGCCGACGATCTGAAGAAGGCGACTTCGCCGCGTGCCATGGGGCTCGATTCGCTGAACGCCGCCGCCGACCGGTTCGAGAAGTGGGACCCGATCAAGGGTAGCACAAAGACCCGCCCGCCGGGCGGTGCCGCGGGGCCGGCGACATCGGCCCTGGCCGAGGGACGCAAGTCCGAAGCGCAGGCCATGAGGGCGGCGAGTGCCGAACGCACGGCGGCCCGCAAGGCGGCTGACGCAGACGCGACTGCCGCCGCCGATAGGCCCGCCGAGGCGCCCAAGAAGACCCCTGCGGCCAGGGCAACGGCGCCGCAGGGCCCCGCCGCCAAGGACGCTGCGCCATGAACGCGCAAGGCAAGGCCGGCGCGTCCGCGGGGGACCTCGACGACAGCGCGGCACCGCTGGTCGAGCATCTGGCCGAGTTGCGCACCCGCGTGATCCGGTCGCTTCTGGCCTTCGTCGTGGCCATGGCGCTGTGTTTCACGATCTGGAACCCGATCTTCAACCTGCTGACCCTGCCGATCTGTTCGGCACTGGCCGACCGTGGGCAGGATTGCCAGTTGCTGCTGATCAAGGTGCAGGAGGGCTTTTTCGTCGCGGTGTCGATCTCGATGTTCGGCGGCTTCATGCTGTCCTTCCCGATCATCGCACACCAGATGTGGCGCTTCGTGGCGCCCGGGCTGTATCGGTCGGAAAAGCAGGCGTTCCTGCCCTTCTTGCTGGCCTCACCCGCGATGTTCGCTCTGGGGGCGTCCTTTGCCTACTTCGTTGTCATCCCCATCGCCTTCAACTTCTTCCTGAGCTTCCAGCAGGCGGGCGCGCTTGCCCCGGACGGCCTGCCGCCGGTGGAAGGCTCCAACCAGCTGGCCGACGCAGGGATCGTGTTCCAGGGTTCTGTGCAGGAATACCTGTCGATCACCATCAAGTTCGTGATCGCCTTCGGGCTGTGCTTCCAGTTGCCGGTGCTTCTGACGCTGATGGGCAAGGCCGGGCTTGTCACCTCGGAATCGCTTGCGCGGACCCGCAAGTATGCGGTCGTCGGCATCCTTGTCCTCGCGGCCTTTGCCACGCCGCCCGACGTGATCAGCCAGATCGTGCTGTTCGGGGCGGTGTACCCGCTGTATGAGGTGTCGATCCAGATCATCCGCCGGATCGAGCGCAAGCGCGAGGCCGAGTTGCGCGCGCAGGGGCTGTGGTTCGAGGAAGACGAGGATGAGACCGGCCCGGACGCGGCACCCAAGGCATGATTCAGGCGTGACCAGGGGCTTGACTGGGGCATGACCGACGCGCTGACCCGCATTGCCGAGGCGCTTGAACGCCTTAGCCCGCCGCCGCCGCCAGCGCCGTCCTGGGACGCTGCGGATGCCTTCCTTTGGCACACCGGCCCCGACCGGCTGGAACCGGTGGCGCAGGTGGCGCGCGTGGCCTTGCCGCTCTTGGTCGGCATCGATCGGGCGCGGGATACCCTGTTGGCGAATACCTTGCAGTTTGCGCGTGGGCTGCCCGCGAACAATGCCCTGCTCTGGGGTGCGCGGGGTATGGGAAAATCCAGCCTGGTCAAGGCTGTGCATGCCGAAGTTCGTGACGTTGGGTCGCCCTTGACCCTGGTGGAACTTGCGCGCGAGGATCTGGCCAGCGTGGGCCGCCTGCTGGCGCATCTGCGCGCCGCTCCCGACCGGCGGTTCCTGCTGTTCTGTGACGACCTGTCGTTCAGCCACGATGACCAGACGTACAAGAGCCTGAAGGCCGTGCTCGACGGCGGCATCGCGGGGCGGCCCCCCAATGTCGTGTTCTATGCCACGTCCAACCGCCGCCACCTGATGCCGCGCGACATGATCGAGAACGAACGCGCCACGGCGATCTCGCCCTCCGAGGCGACCGAGGAGAAGGTGTCGCTGTCCGACCGCTTCGGTCTGTGGCTGGGGTTTCACCCCTGCGACCAGGACGCCTATCTGGCGATGATCCGGGGCTACGTGGACGCGCTGGGAATCGCCATCGACGATGAGGCGTTGCGCGCCGAGGCGATCGAATGGCAACAGACACGGGGCGCCCGCTCGGGCCGGGTGGCCTGGCAGTTCGTCACCGATCTGGCTGGGCGGAAGGGCGTGGCGGTCTAGTCGCGTGTGGGCCTGCGGCCCTTTGGCTGCGCCGTCGAGACGAACCTCTCCCCCATCCCCTCTCCCACGGGAGAGGGGAGGCTCTGGTTGTCGGGGTGGGCGCTTCCCCTCTCCGTGTCGGAGAGGGGAGAGGGGAGAGGCCGTTCGCGCTATTCCAGGAACGGCCCCGGATCCAGCGCCTCCATGCCGCGCCGCACTTCGAAGTGCAGGAAGGGCGTCGGCGCGGCGCGCACGGTGGCGATCTGCTGGCCGCGGGTGACGGTCGCACCCCGCTGCACGGTCACGTTGTCCAGCCCGGCATAGACGGTCAGCAACTCGTTCGCGTGCCGGACCACGACGATGGGCACACCATCCGTGTTCTGGGTGATCGCCGCGACCGTGCCGCCATCAGCCGCCCGGACCGGTGTTCCGGCCGGGGCGCCGATGTCGATGCCGTCGTTGCGGCCCCGTGCGAAGGCGCGGATGATCGGGCCCTGTACCGGCATGGCGAATTGCGCGCGCGGTGTGGCAGCGGTGGTCTGTGGGGGCGGCGCGGCGGGCGCGGCAGGGGCGGCCGCCGGGGGCGGCGGCAGGGGCTGGGCCGAGGACGGCGGCAGAGGGGCGGCGCTTGGGGTGCCGGGCGGCGTGATCGGTCCCGCGGCCGCGGTGCGGGTACCCATCACCGGCGGAATCAGCAGGAACTGCCCCTCGCGCACGCTGAACTGGCTGTCGAGCGCGTTCCACTGGGCCAGCGCCTCGACCGAGACGCCATAGTTGCGCGCGATGGTAAAGGCGGTCTCGCCCCGCGCCACCTGATGCTGCACCGGCTGGGTTCCCGCGGCGACCGGGGCAGAGACGGCGCTGCCGGCGCCACCGGCGCGTTCGATGGCGCCGCCGGCCAGCGTGGTGATGTCCACCGCGCCCGGCATGATCGGGCCCGAGGTGATGGCCCCGGTCGCGGGCGAGGGTTCGGCGACGCGGCGCGGCAGGGCGATGATCTCGCCCCCGCGCAGGGATGCGTCAAGCGGCAGCCCGTTGTGCCGCGCGAGGTCCTCGGCGGGCAGGCCCACGCGCGAGGCGACATCGCGCACGGTGTCACCGCTGCGCGCCACGGCAACCTGGTAGCCGGGATAGGACAGGATTCCCCGGCTGTCGGCCTGCGGGCGCGCTTCGGTCGGCTGTGGCGTTGCGGTCGACCCGCCGCCGCCCATGCGTCGCAGGTCGGGATCGAACGTGCCGATCTGGTCGGTGCATCCCGCAACCGCCAGAGCTGTTCCGAGGGCCAGCACCATCACGCGCTGCCGCTGTCGATGGGTCGTCGCCGCAAAAACCGCCATCCTGCCTGTCCTTCTGCCTGGCCCCGGTCTTGTGCGGAGCTCTGTTCAGTCCTGCGCGATCCCCTCGACCAGGGGTACGAACCGCACGGGGCGCAATTCCTCGTAGTCGTAGCCGTCTTCCGTCCGGGTCACCCGGATCAGCGACTGCACGGCGTCAGACTGCCCCACCGGCAGAACCATGATACCGCCGATCCGCAACTGGGCCAAGAGGGGCGCGGGCGGGTCTTCTGCCGCGGCAGTGACGAGGATGCGATCGAAGGGCGCCTGGTCAGGCAGGCCGCGGCTGCCGTCGCCGTGGATCACCACCACATTGGTCAGGCCAAGGGCATGGATCCGCGCCTCGGCCTCGCGCGCGAGCGTCCTGTGCCGTTCCACGGTAAACACCCGACGCGCCAGCTTGCCCAGGATCGCCGCCTGGTAGCCCGACCCGGTGCCGATCTCGAGCACGGTGTCGCGTGGGCGCAGTTGCAGCGCCTGGGTCATCAGCCCCACCACCGAGGGCTGGCTGATGGTCTGGCCGCAGGCGATGGGCAGGGGCGTGTCGTCATAGGCGCGGGAGGCAAAGAGGCCGGTCACGAAGGGGCCGCGGTCGACCGCTTCCATCGCGCCCAGGGTGCGCGCGTCGGTCACCCCGCGCGAGCGCAGCGCGAAGAGGAACTGCATCCGACGTTCGGCCTCGTCCTCGTCCACCCCCGGCGCCCCGTCCTATCCTTCGATCCTGGCCCGCAGATCCGACATCACCTCATGCGCGGTCAGGTCGCAGCGCAAGGGCGTGACCGAGATGAAGCCGCGCAGGTTCACCTCGGCATCGGTGCCCGGCGCCGTCGGCATGTGCTGTTCGCCGCCCCTGATCCACAGGAACCGCCGCCCCCCCGGCGAAGTGGCGGCCTCGGCAGAAAAGAAGGTGTCGGCGCGATAGCCCTGCGGGGCGACCCGGATGCCGCGCACGCCCGAGGCCGGAACGGGGGGGAAATTCACGTTGTAGAACAGGCGGTAATCGGTCTCGTCCCACAGACCGCCGGTCAGCAGGCGTCGCACGGTTTCCGCGCCGTGGGCGGCTGCCGCTTCGAACGGGTCGTCCAGATCGGCGTTCGAGGGCCCATAGAACTGCGACAGGGCGATGGCTGGCAGACCCTGCAGGGCCGCCTCGATGGCCGCGCCGATGGTGCCGGAATACAGCACGTTCTCGGCGGCGTTGTTGCCGCGGTTCACGCCCGACAACACAAGGTCGGGGGGGGCGGGCAGGATGTCGTGAAGGGCGGCCAGCACGCAGTCGGCGGGCGAGCCTTCGGCGGCGACCCTGCGCGGGCCGATCTCGGCCACATGCATGGGTTTGGAATAGCTGATGCAATGCCCCACTCCCGACTGCTCGAAAGCAGGAGCGACGACCCAGACCTCGCCCCCGGGGCCGGCGATCTCGGTGGCGATGGCTTCCAGCACCTTCAGGCCGGGGGCGTTGATTCCATCGTCATTGGTGATCAGGATGCGCATCGGGGCCTCTTGCTTTTCGCCTGCTTAGACCGCGGTCCTCTGGGCCACAAGCGATCACCCCCCGTTTCCGGTCGTCCCCCGGGCGATGATGCGGGCAGGGACCCCGGCCGCGACGCAGACTGCCGGCAGGTCGCGCGTCACGACGGCGTTGGCGCCGATCTGGACATGGTCCCCAACGTCCAGCGGCCCGATCAGCTTGGCGCCGGCGCCGATATCGACATGGCCCCCGACATTGACCAGCCCGGTCAGGGTCACCTGCTGGAAGATCATGCAGTTCGGTCCGACCCGGGCCGAGGGGTGCAGGACGATTCCATTCGGGTGGGGCAGGAACAGACCGCCCTCGATCTGGCAGGTCAGCGGGATGTCGCATTGCGTGACAAGCGACCACCACCGATGGTTCAGGGACCAGTACCTTGCCGCGATGCGTCCGAAAATCCCGCCGCGTGCCTTTGCCGCCTGCCAGCGTCGAAGCGCGCGGATCAGCTTTGGCCCGGGATCCCAGGGGCGGCGGATACGCTCGCGGCCGAAGTCGGGCTCGGACGCCGAGACGATGGTCGCATAGGTGTCGGCATCCATTGGTCAGGACATCCCGATGTCTGCAAGAAGGCGCGCGGCCTCGTCCCGTGGTGCGGCCAGCCCGCTGCGGTCCTCGCCGGGGTGAAACCGTGCGCGGGTCGCGGTGGGCATCGGCCCGGGCGTCGCGATCACCACGCGGGGGCCGTTGCGCGCCGTCTCAAGCGCCCAGCTGTGGGCCAGCGCGATCTGTGCGGCCTTGGCAGCACCGTATGTGCCCTGGTTGGGAACCCCGGCCTGCGGGTCGTCGAGAAACAGCGCCGTCGCCCCAGGGCCCGTCAGCAGTGGCGCCACCATCGGGATCAGCCGGGCGGTGGCGGTGACGAGGGTGGCAAAGGTCTTGTCCCAATCCTTCGCGTCGATGTAGGCCGCCGGGGCAAGCGGTGGCGCGTGGCAGGCAGTATGCGCCCACAGGTCCACGCGTCCCCAGCGGTCGAACACCGACCGACAGAGATGCGCCATTGCATCGGCGTTGGTGATGTCGAGCGGTGCCAGCGTCGCCTGACCGCCCGCGGCGCGGATCCGGTCGTCCAGTTCCTCCAGCGCGCCGGTGGTGCGCGCGACGGCCAGGATGTGATGCGTGGGGGCCAGCGCCACGGCCAGCGCCGCGCCAAGGCCGCGCGAGGCGCCGGTGATGAGGGCGAGTCTGGGCATGTCGGCCATGGTCGGTGGAGTGCCCCGCGCCGCGGGCGGCGTCAAGCAGGCGCTAGAGGATTTCGCGGGCCTCCAGCCAAGCGAGGAACGCGTCGAACCACGCGTCCGAGGGCGCGCCCTGGGGTGCGATCCCGAACCCGTGCCCACCACGGTCATAGTAGTGGAACTCGATCGGGAACCCGGCAGTCCGCCAGGTGTCGGGCAGACCGAACCCCGCCTGTCCGAACAAGGGATCGTCGGCGGCGAGCGCGACGAACAGGGGCGGCGCGTCGGGGGGCGGAGTGGCCGCATTCATCCTGCCATAGATCAGACCGGCAAAGGCTGGCCGCGCGTCGGTTTCGTTTGCCAGCACCATGTTCAGTGCCGTGATTGCCCCGGCAGAGAAGCCGAGCACCCCCAGCCTCGTCGCGTCCACGCCATAGTCCGCGGCACGGTCATCGACATGGCGCAGAGCCGCGACCACATCCTCGAGCGCCGGTTCTTCGCCCGCGAGTTTCCCGGTGGACCCGGTCGCAAGGAACGCGGCCACGCCCGACTGCACATGCGCTGCCATCGCGGCGGGATCGACAGGCGTCAAATCGGTGCGGTACTTGACCACGAAGGCCGCGATGCCGCGGTCGGCCAACGCCCGGGCCACGTCCATTCCTTCGTTGCCCATCGACAGGAGGACAAGCCCGCCGCCCGGCACGACCACCACCCCCGCACCAGTCGCACGCGACGGATCGGGCAGGACAGGGATCAGCGCGGCCTGGGTGACATTTCAGACCGACAGGGTGGCCGCATCCGTGCCCATCCAGATCTCGGTGGAGGGATCACCTTCGGTGCCCAGCGGGATCGCCTGCGCCGCAAGATCGGCAACCAGCCCGGCCAGGCCAAACGGCACATCCTGCGCCGCGGCTGGCATGGCCAGCAATGTGGCGGCTGCCAAGGCCCGGTTCATTCCGCCGCCTTCAGGGCAAAGCCCTTTTCGATCATGTCGGCAGGCGCCACCGGGTAGTCGCCAGAGAAGCAGGCGTCGCAATAGGCGGGCGCTTTCGGATCGCGGCCAGCAGCTTCGCCCGCCGCGCGATACAATCCGTCGAGCGAGATGAAGCGCAGGCTGTCCACCCCTATCCAGTCGCGCATTTCGGATTCCGACATGGTGGCGGCCAGCAGTTTCGACCGCTCGGGCGTGTCGACGCCGTAGAAGCAGGGCCAGGCGGTGGGCGGCGATGCGATGCGGAAATGCACCTCGGCCGCGCCCGCGTCCAGGATCATGTCCTTGATCTTGCGGCTGGTGGTGCCGCGCACCACACTGTCATCGACCAGAACGATCCGCTTGCCGCGCACGAGCGCGCGGTTCACGTTCAGCTTCAGCCGCACGCCCATGTTGCGGATATGGTCGGTCGGTTCGATGAAGGTGCGCCCGACATACTGGTTGCGCACAATGCCGAAGCCGAAGGGAATGCCGCTTTCCTTGGCATAGCCGATGGCGGCGGGGGTTCCGCTGTCGGGCACGGGGCAGACCAGGTCGGCCTCGGCGGGTGCCTCGCGCGCCA
>CAYYOE010000052.1:0-14728 GCA_964473055.1 uncultured Rhodobacterales bacterium
GCGCCCAGTTGTGGTCGAAGATGTATTCGCCCTGGCTGTGGCCCTTGGCATAGGCGGGGGCCACGGCGATCACCGTGCCGTTCTGGCGCGCGACCAGATGGCGGGGTTGCCAGCCGGTGCCGGTGCCGACCGACCGGCTGTCCTCCAGCGCCTTCAGGAACCGGTGCGTGGTGAACGGGTCAACGGGGCGGCCGCCATCGGCTGCCTCTGGCGCGGCACAGGCGTCCCAGTCCTCGGCCGGGATATCGGCGATGCGGCCCGTGACCTCGATCTCGATGGTGGTTTCCGGCCCGTCGGGCATGTCTGTTCCCCGGTTGCGCCCATCAGGTGGCGCGGGCGCGCCCGGCGTCAATGGCGACGGCGGCAGGAGGGGCGATCAGGCCGCCGGGATCGGGGATGGATAGCCCTCGAAGGTTACGTTGTGAGCAACGGCGCGCGCCACCGCCTCGTCCGCCGCCGAGCGGATCGTCCAGCACAGGATGCCAGCGCCCTGCGACGCGAGTTCTGCGATGCGCCGGTCGCCCAGGTGTTTCCAGTGGTGGCTGACAAAACTTGCCCCCACCCGGTCGTAGTCCGGGATTGCGGACAGTTCCGCCGCCCGGGCGCCCGTCAGACCCCATTCCTCGGCGTCGAAGGTCATCGTCGTCAGCCCGCGCGGCACGTCGGGCGCCAGGTTGGCCAGGGTGGCGACGGAATGGGGGTTGAACGACATCACCGCCACCGGGCCGCCGTATCCCGCCAAGGCCGTGGCCACCGCACGCTCCAGCGGGCCAACGCCGGGCGACAGGTCGCCGGTCTGGTCCTTCACCTCGATCAGCAGCGGCACGCGGCCACCCACCAGCGCCAGCACTTCCGGCAGGGTCGGAATGCCGTCCGCCGCGTCGGTCAGCCGGATCGCGCCCAGATCGGCGGCGTTTCGCGCGCGGACCGGCCCGTTTTCCGCGGTCAGACGGTCGAGCGTATCGTCATGGAACACCATCGCCTGCCCGTCCGACGACAACTGCACGTCGATCTCGATGCCATAGCCTGCCGCCACCGCCGCCCGCACCGCGGCACGGCTGTTCTCGGGCCGCCCCGCCGCCCGGTCGTGCAGGGCGCGGTGCGCCACGGGCAGGCGCAGGAATTCCGGGGGCAGGGGTGCATGGGTCATGGCCGGATCTCGAAGATTCCCTCGATCTCCACCGCCACGCCGAAGGGCAGGGATGCCGCCGACACCGCGGACCGGGCGTGCCGCCCGGCTTCGCCCAGCACCGCAACCATCAGGTCCGAGGCCCCGTTGATGACCTTGGGCTGGTCCGTGAAGTCGGGGGTGGAGTTCACGAAGCCCACCAGCTTCACCGCCCGGGCCACACGGCCCAGATCGCCCCCGCAGGCCGCGCGCACCTGCGCCAGCAGCGACAGTGCGCAGCCACGCGCAGCGGCGGCGCCGGCCTCCACATCCATGTCCGCGCCCAGCTTTCCGCAGATCAGCCCGTCCGGTCCCTGGCTGATCTGGCCCGACACATGCACGAGCGGTCCTGCAACCACATAGGGCACATAGTTCGCTGCCGGGGCCGGTGCGGCGGGCAGGCTCAGCCCCAGGTCCGCCAGCCTTCGTTCGATCTCGTTCGCCATGTCGCCCCCTGTTGTTTCCTCGCGGACGCTACAGGCCGCAATCCGCGCAGGGAAGGGGCCGGTGTGGCACCGAGGCGCACACAACTTCGCGTGGCGGGACACCACCGCTTTTCCTCGGGGTTGCGACGCCTTATGTGGGTTGGGCACATCGGGACGTCCAAGCATGCTACTGACCCGTCGAATCCTCGGCCCCCTGGCCGTTCTGGCCCTGCTGGCAGGCTGCGGCGCGCCGCCGGTCGCCCGTGGGATCACCGATCCGAACGAGGCCGCGAATCGCGAGATGCATGCGTTCAACAAGGGTCTCGACCGCGCCGTGCTGCGGCCGGCCGCAACCGCCTGGGGCACCGCCGTTCCCGAACCCGTGCGCCGCAGCGTGTCGAATTTCGCGACGAACCTCGATCTGCCCGGCGACATCGCGAACAACCTGCTTCAGGGACGCATCGGCAACGCCGGGCACAACCTGTTCCGGTTCGCCGTCAACACGACGCTCGGCGTTGGCGGCCTGTTCGATCCGGCGGCCTCCTTCGGGCTGGATCACCGCGCCACCGACTTCGGCGAGACGCTGCATGTCTGGGGGGTAGGCGAGGGAAATTTCGTCGAGGCACCCGTTTTCGGCCCGTCTACCCAACGCGACATCGTCGGCAGTGTTGTGGACTACGGTCTGAACCCGATGCGCATTGCCGTCCCGGCCGAAGCTCAGGCCGCATGGATCGCGTCCTCGGGCGCTGCCGCGATCGACACGCGCTACCGGTTCCGCAGCACCATTGACGGCGTCCTTTATGACAGTGCCGACAGCTATGCGACGTCGCGCCTGTTCTATCTCGAAAACCGGCGTTTCCGTCTCGGGCAAGCCGACCCGGGTGGAGAGTCCGACCCATTCGCAGACCCCTTCGGAGAGGCGGACCCCTATGCAAATCCCTTTGGCGACTGACCTGACACGACGCTCGTTGCTGGCCCTTGCGGGGGCGACGGTCCTTGCAGGACCGGCACATGCCCTGACCGAAGCCGAAGCGTCCCGCCTGATCGGCGAAGTCACCGGCGAGATCACGCGGATCATCAATTCGGGCCAGTCCGAGGCCCGGATGTTCGCCGCGTTCGAACAGGTGTTCCTGCGCTACAGCGATATCGACACCATCGCCCGCTTCACGCTCGGCCCGCCCGCCCGCACCGCGTCGAGCGCGGACATGCGCGCCTATACGCAGGCCTTTGCCGGCTACCTTTCGCGCAAGTATGGCCGCCGCTTCCGCGAGTTCATCGGCGGGACGGTGACGGTGACAGGCAGCCGGCCGTCGCAGAACGGCGCGGATGTGACGGCTGTGGCAAACCTGCGCGGCGAGGCCCCGTTCGAGGTGACCTTCCGCGTCTCGGCCCGCGGCGGGCGCCCGCTGTTCTACGACCTGATGATCGAGGGAATCAGCCTGCTCAAGGCCGAACAGACCGAGATCGGTGCGTTGCTGGACCGCAATCGCGGGTCGATCCCTGGCCTCGTGGGCGCGCTGAACGCGATCTGAGGGTCGCCGAGACGCAAGAGCCGCGCTGTCGCGCGGCTCTTTCTCGGCTTGGGTCGATGCTTCCGGGTCAGATCGCCCCGTCTGCGGTTCGGGCCGCCTTCACCAGACGTCCGGGCCCTTCGTTGCAAAGGCCTGCACCAGGAAGTCGATGAAGGCACGCACCTTGGGCTGGGTGAACCGGCCCGGCGGATAGACCGCATAGATGCCCTGCGTCTCGCGCGGGAGATCGGGGATTGCCTCTTCCACCAGCCCGTCCTTCATCGCCTCGGCGTAAAGGAAGCTCGGCAGGTAGGCGATGCCCAGCCCCGCGATGCAGGCGTTCAACAGCGACTGGCCGTCGTTGACCGTCAGCCATCCGGCCGTGCGCACCTGGCGCTTTTCCCCCGACGGCGCGGTCAGTTTCCAGACGTTGCCGTTGGCCTGGTTCGAATAGTGCAGAAGCTTGTGCTCGTTCAGGTCGTCGATCCGCTGGGGGCGGCCGTATTTCTGGAAGTAGGTCGGTGCGCCGATCATGCGCCGCGTCGTCTCGGTCAGCTTGCGGGCGCGCAGCGTGCTGTCTTCCAGCTCGCCGATCCGGATGGCCATGTCGAACCCTTCCGAGATCAGTTCGACGTAGCGGTTGTTCAGCACCATGTTGACGGTGATGTCGGGGAACTCGCGCAGGAAGTCGCCCAGCACGGGGGACAGATGGTTCACGCCGAAATCGGTGGCGACCGAGATCCGCAGAAGTCCCGAGGGTGCGGACTGCATGGACGTCACCAACGCGTCCGCCTCGCCAGCGTCGTTCAGCACACGCCGGGCGCGGTCGTAATAGGCAAGGCCGATCTCGGTCGGGCTCACCCGGCGCGTCGTGCGGTTCAGCAGGCGCGCGCCCAGACGTGCCTCGAGCGACGAGACATGCTTCGACACCGCGGACTTGGAGATGCCCATCTTCTTGGCGGCGTCTGTAAAGCCTCCCTGATCGACAACGGTGGCGAAGGCTTCCATTTCGGTCAGTCGATCCATACTCGTACCTGTCTTCCTTCCAAGCCCCCGCCTTGGACCCGGTTTCGCAGTCAATTCGGGCAACAATGCGAAAGCCTGGGGTCCTTGTTGCGGTATCTTGGCGGTCGACCACTCCGCCAGGGGTGCGATGGCGCTGCGATCATAGTCGCGTGGCAAGCCTAATCCCCTGATCTATGGCGCGTTTTGCGTCCAGCTCTGCGGCATGTTCCGCCCCGCCAATGACATGATGGTGACGCGGGTCGAGTGCCGGCAACCGCAGGTTGGGCAGCAGGGGTTCCTGGCCGGCGCACAGAACGATTGTGTCGGCCTCGATGACGGTGGGCGCGTCGTCCGGTGCCCTTCGGATATGCAGGCCCAGTCGGTCGATTCGTTCATATCCGACGCCGCCAAGCATCCGCACGCCCTTTGCAGCCAGATGCGCGCGGTGGATCCAGCCGGTCGTCTTGCCCAGCCCCTTGCCGGGCGTGCCGGCCTTGCGCTGCAGCAACGTGACCTGTCGCACCGGGGCCGACGGTTCCGGGCCCTCCGGGGCAAGGCCGCCCGGCGCCTGCGCAGGATCGCCCATTCCCCATTCGCGGCGCCACAGGTCGGGGTGCATGGTCGGCGAGCGTCCGTCCGATACGAGAAACGCCGCGACATCGAACCCGATCCCCCCGGCCCCGACGATCGCCACGCGCTGCCCGACCGGTGCGCCGGTCAGCACGTCGAGGTAGCTCAGCACGGACGGCCCGCCCGGCCCCGGCCCGGTTTCGACCGGGATCGCCGGATCGCGCGGCACCACCCCGGTCGCGATCACCACCGCGTCGAACCCTGCCAGGTCGGCCTCGCCGGGGGGCGTGGACAGCCTCAGGCTGACCCCGCTTCTGGCCACCTCGCGCCCGAACCAGTCCACCAGGCCATCGAATTCCTCCTTGCCAGGGATGACCCGCGCGAGGTTCAGCTGCCCGCCGATACGGTCGGACCGTTCGAACAGGGTAACGGCATGGCCCCGGTCGGCTGCCGCGATTGCGCAGGCCAATCCCGCCGCCCCCGCCCCCACCACGGCGATGCGCCGTGGAACGGCCGCCCGGTCCAGCACGATCTCGGTCTCGTGGCAGGCGCGCGGGTTGACCAGGCACGAGGTCAGCCTGCCCGCAAAGGTATGGTCCAGGCAGGCCTGGTTGCAGGCGATGCAGGGCGCGATCTGCCCCGACCGCCCGGTCGCGGCCTTCACCACGAAGTCCGGATCGGCAAGGAAGGGCCGTGCCAGGCTGACCATGTCGGCCTCGCCCCGGCCCAGGATGCCCTCGGCCACCTCGGGCGTGTTGATCCGGTTGCAGGCGACCACCGGAATTCCGACCTCTGGGCGCAGTCGCGCCGTCAGCCAGGTGAAGGCCGCCCGCGGTACTGATGTGGCGATTGTCGGCACCCGCGCCTCGTGCCAACCGATGCCTGAATTCAGGATCGTGGCGCCGGCGCCCTCGATCGCCCGGGCCAGCTGCACGACCTCGTCCCAGGACTGTCCCTCGGGCACCAGGTCAATCAGGCTGATGCGATAGATCACGATGAAGTCCGCGCCCACCGCCGCGCGCACACGGGCGACGACCTCGACCGGCAGCCGCATCCGGTTCTCAAAGCTCCCGCCCCAGGCGTCGTCGCGGCGGTTTGTCCGCAGGGCGAGGAACTGGTTGAGGAAGTAGCCCTCGGACCCCATCACCTCGACGCCGTCGTAGCCCGCCTCGCGCGCGCGCGCCGCGGCCGTCGCGATATCGTCAACCTGCTTCCCGATCCCCGCGGCGTCGAGTTCGCGCGGCGCGAAAGGCGAGATCGGCGATTTCAGCGCCGAGGGGGCCACACAGTCAGGGGAATAGGCATAGCGGCCCGCGTGCAGGATCTGCATGGCGATCAGCCCGCCCGCATCGTGCACGGCCCCGGTCACGCGGCGATGGCGCGCAATGTCGGCGGCAGAGAACAGCCCAGCCGCCCCGGGAAACACCCCGCCCTCGCGGTTCGGGGCCATGCCGCCCGTGACGATCAGCCCCGCCCCACCCCGGGCGCGCGCCGCATAGAAGGCGGCGACCCGGTCCCAGTCGCCGGTTTCCTCGAGCCCGGTATGCATCGACCCCATGAGCACCCGGTTCGGCAGGGTAATGTGGCCAAGGTCGAGGGGGGCAAGCATGTGCGGGTAGGGGAGGTCGGGCATCGGCAGGCTCCTGGTCGGGGGCAGAGTGACGCCGGGCGCGGCCCCTGTCACGCGTGACGCCACGGAGCGCGGATGGCTCTGCCAGGGCGGGGGGCGCCGCCCCCCGGGTCGTGCCTTCGGCCCGACCTCCCCCCGGAGGTATTTGGGCAAGGATGAAGGAACAGGGTCAGGGCAGCGCGGGCCGGAACGCGGCGGGCACCGTATCGCGGCCTTCCAGGATCAGGTCGGCCAGCGCCCTGGCCACCAGCGGCGCCAGGCCGAACCCGATCTTGAAGCCGCCGTTCGCCAGGTAATGTCCCGTTCGCCCCGGCCAGGGGCCAAGGAGGGGAAGCCGAGTTGCGGCCCGGGGCCGGACGCCCGCCCAGCGGCGCAGCACGCGTGCGCGCGCCAGGTCCGGCAGGATCGCCACGGCACGCGCGACCATCTCATCGGTCCGGGCGTCGGTGGTGGCGGGATCGTCGAAATCGCGTTCGCTGGTCGACCCGATCGCTGTTGTGCCGTCGGCATGGAACACGATGTGCAGGCCCCCGGCATAGATCTGCGGGGCCTCGGGCGCCGCATGGTCCAGCACCACGGCCTGTCCCTTGACCCCGCCGCCAAGCCCGGCATCGCGCAGCCCTTCCCATCCGGTCGCATGCAGGACCGCCCCCGCCTCGGCCCCGTCGGGCACGATCTCGCCCCCTCCCGCGCGAATCGCTGTGGCGAGGCCGGCGATGGCGGCCGCGGGTGACAGGCGCGCCGAGAGGGTGTCCACCACCCAGACCCCGGTTGCCGAGGGCGGGACGGCCGGGCCGGGCGGCCTGTCCGTGACCTGCCATCGGCAGGGCACGGGCCAAAGCGTCAGTGCCGCCTTTTCGCGCGCCTGCGCCCGCTCGACGGCCTGCGTATCGGCAAGCGGCTGGATGCGCCCGGTCCGGCCAAAGCCCGTGGACAGCCGGGACCCGGCCTCCACGCCTGTCCAGAAGTCCGCGCTCTCCACAAGCGCCTGCAACTGGAAGGCCTTTGCGTCTGTCCAGCCCTCGGGCGCATGTGGCGCCAGCGCCCCCACGACCCCGCCCGAGGCCCCCGCCCCCGGCCCGCGCGGGTCGAGGACCCGCACCCGCGCCCCGCGCTGCATAGCCTCCCAGGCGCAGGCCAGACCGAAGACACCCGCCCCGCGTATCGTCAGATCGACCGTGGACATTCCGCGCACCTCTCGCCAGTGTCGCGGCCGCTTTCTAGGGGATCGGATGTGGCGGGCCAAGCGGCCGGGATCGAATGGCGTGAAGGCGGCGTGCCGGTTTCGGTGCGTTTCGACGACCCGTATTTTTCCCTTGCGGGCGGTCTGGACGAGACCCGTCATGTCTTCCTGCAAGGCAACGGCCTGCCGGCACGGTTCGCGCCCGGCTTCCGGATCGCGGAACTGGGGTTCGGGTCGGGGCTGAACCTGCTGGCGGCGCTTGCGGCCTGGCGGGGCGCAGCGATGCCGGGGCCGCTGTCCTACACCGCCTTCGAGGCCTATCCGCTCGACCCGGACGCGATGGCACGGGCGCATGCCGCATTTCCCGACCTTGCCGGGCTGTCGGCCGAGATCCTCGCGGACTTCGACGGGCAGCAGTTGCGCCTCGCCGACCTAAGCCTGAGGGTCGTCCCGGGCGACGCCCGTCAGACGCTTCCGCCATGGGACGGGCTGGCGGACGCCTGGTTTCTCGATGGTTTCGCGCCCGCGAAGAACCCGGAGTTGTGGGAAGCACCGCTGATCGCCGAGGTCGCTCGCCATACCGCGCCCGGCGGCAGCTTTGCCACCTATACGGCGGCAGGGCATGTCCGCCGTGCCCTGCAGGCGGCGGGCTTCGAGGTGGAACGGCGTCCGGGCTTCGGTCGCAAGCGCCACATGACCGCGGGGCGGCTGGTCGCATGACGGAACAGAACACCCGCAAGGGCATCTGGCTGATGATCGCCACCACGCTTGTCTTTGCCTCGCAGGACGCGCTGTCGCGCCACCTGGCCGAAAGCTACAGTGTTCTGATGGTGGTGATGGTGCGCTTCTGGGTGCACGGCGCCTTCGTCGTGGCCCTGGCCGCGCGGCGTCCCGGCGGGCTCGCCGCCGCGGCGCGCACCTCGCAGCCGGGTGTGCATATCCTGCGCGGCCTGCTGCTCGCGGGCGAGATCTGCATCATGGTCGTGGCCTTCACCCGCCTCGGCCTTGTGGAAACCCACGCGGTCTTCACCTGCTATCCCCTTCTGATCGCGGCCCTGTCCGGACCGCTTCTGGGCGAACGGGTCGGCTGGCGGCGCTGGGCGGCGATCGGGGTAGGGTTTCTGGGGGTGCTCGTGATCCTGAACCCGGGTGGCGGCGCCCTGTCGCTTGAGGCGCTGATCCCGTTCGGCGCTGCCCTCGGCTTTGCGCTCTACGGTCTCCTGACGCGGTACGCGGCCCGCAAGGACGGCCCCACGACCAGCTTCTTCTGGGTCGGACTGGTCTGTGCCGTCGCCATGACCGGGCCCGGCCTAATGACCTGGACCCCGATGACACCGCAGGACTGGGGCTTCATGGCGGCGCTCAGCATCCTGGCGGTGCTGGGGCACTGGCTTCTGATCAAGGTCTACGACGTCGCCGAGGCAAGCGCCGTGCAGCCCTTCGCCTATTTCCAGCTGCTCTGGGTCACGATCATCGGCGTGACGGTCTTCGGCGAGGTTTTGCGCTGGAACGTGGCGACGGGCGCCCTGATCGTCGTTGCCGCGGGTGTCTTCACCCTGTGGCGCGAACACGCCCGGAAGCGCGCAGGGCGGTGAGGTCCGCGGGGGTTTCACACCCCCGCACCCCCGTGAGGTACTTGGACAAGGGTGAAGGAGTGGGCCTGCCTGCTCACCCTTGTAAAAATACCTCGGGGGGAGGGCGAGGCGCAGCCTCGACCCGGGGGGCAGCGCCCCCCGCGGGCCCGGTCATCGCCCGCGCAGTTCCTCGGTCAGACGCCAGGGCTGCGGCGCTCCGGCCAGCCGCGCGCGGTAGATCGGGATCGTCTCCATCACCCGCATGATGTAGGTCTGGGTCTCGACGAAAGGAACGTGTTCGACCCAGTCCACCACGTCCACCCGGTCGGACCGGGGATCGCCGAAGTCGCCGATCCAGCGGGCCGGACGCGAGGGGCCGGCATTGTAACCCGCAGCCACCAGCGCGACCGAGGGCCCGAAGCGGTCCTTCAGTTCGGCCAGATAGGTGGACCCAAGCCGCGCGTTGTAGACCGGATCGCGGGTCAGCGCGGCGCGATCATAGGGCAGGCCCAGCTTGCGCGACACCTCCTCGGCGGTGCCGGGCATCAGCTGCATCAGGCCGAGCGCGCCCACGCCGCTGCGCGCGCCCGGGTGGAACTCGGATTCGCGCCGCGCGATGGCGAGGGCGAATTCGGCCGGAACGGGCAGGTTGGCGCGCGCCATCGGGTGCATCGGGAACAGGGGACCCGGCAGCACGATGCCGCGGCTGGCGGCCTGCTTGGCAACGGCGATCGCCACGTGGGGCTGATCCATGTCCAGCGCCAGTTGCCCGAGGCTGCCCAGGTCCTCGGGCCCGAGGCTTTCGGCCAGATGCGCCATGAAACGTGCCGCCAGCGTCGTTTCGCCCGCCTGCATCAGCAGAACCCCCGCTGCCAGCACGCTGGATTGCGCGAACCCTCGCCCGCGCCAGTCGGCATGGCGGGGCGGGTTGGCAAGGGCGGGGTCCATGGGCAGGCCCGCACGTTCGGCGGCCAATTGCCCGTAGAACGCCGTCTGGTGCTGCCCGGCACCCCGCCAGGCGGCCAGCGCCGCCTCGCGGTTGCCCGCGGCGTCCTCGGCCCGGCCGATCCAGTAGCCCCCCCGCGATTTCGAGATCGGCGTCGTCACCACCGCGTCGAAGCGCCGGAAATGCGCCAGCGCCGTCGCCGGGTCGTTCAGGTAGCGCAGCGCGACGTAGCCCGACAGCCATTCCAGGTCGGCATAGTCGGAAAACCCTTCGCCCGCCGTCAGGAAATGGCGCGAGGCCAGCCGATAGGCCAGCTGCCCGTCGCCCGCGCGCATCGCCGCCCGGGCCAGCGCACGGCGTTGCCAGGCCCAGGCCTCGGGCCGGCCCAGCGCCTCGGCCGAGGTGGACCGCTCCAGCAGCAACTCGCGCGCGGACTCCGTCCGTCCCTTGGCCATGCGCCAGCGGAACCGCTCCCAGGCCAGCCCCGGATCGGACGCAAGCGCCGCGGGCACTGCCGCGATCAGGCCGTCCACGCCCGGCCGGTCCTCGCGCAGGGCGATCCGTGCCGTGGCCAGCGCCCGCCAGCCTGCATCCACGCGGGGCAGCATCCGTTCCACCGCCTCGGTCCGGCCCTCCCACAGCAGCGCATCCAGCCGCTGCGTCACCCGCTGGCCGAAGTTGTTGGGATAGACCGACAGCCATTCGGCCTCGAGCTCGGCCGTCAGCGGATGTCCCGAGGCCCAGGCGCGGATCGCCAGCTGTTCGGCCTCGCCACGCCGGTCGCTTGCCCGCAGGGCCAGGTTCAGGGCACGAAGGCCGGTGGCCGTGCGCGGCGCCTCGCCCGCGAAATAGTCGATCACCACGGCCGGGTCCGCCGCCTCGCGCAGGTGGCGTTCGCCGCGCTCGCGCAGTTGCGGCAATCCGGGCCAGTCCGGGTTGCGCGCCAGGAACGACCGCACCTCACCCAGCGTGCCCTGCCCCTCGCGCAGGCGGTGCCAGTCCACCAGATCGCGCACCATCTCGCCGCCCGGCCGCGCCGCCTCGGCCGCGCGGGCAAAGTCGCCGGCCCGGACCGCCGCCATGGCCGCCGCGGTGGCCGCCATGGCGCGGTCCTGTGCAAGGGCGGGCAGCGAGGCTGCTAGAGAAAGGCAAAATGCCGCGATCAGCCGGGGCCGCATGGTCGCGCTACTCCTGTGTGGCGTCTCTGCTCGTCTTTTGGCGACAGGGTAGCCGACAGGGCCTGACGCGCAAGACACGAACGCGCCAGCGTGACCAGCGAAAGGCGTGCCGGGATCAGTCCGGGCAAGGGCCGGTCCCCCAGATCGCCACGATCAGGCCGGTCAGGTCCAGGATGCAGTCGGGCACGGGCAGCCGAGGGGCATGGACCTGTCCCCAGGTCCGGGGGGTCACGATCAGGATCGAGGGATGCCCCCGGGCGCGCTCGAAGCCGTGGGTCCGTGTCAGCAGGATCGCGAGGTGGTTCGGATCGGCCCGCGGGAGCCGCGGCTTCGCGCGTGCCGGATCATGCAGGATGCCCGCCAGCGCCTCGGACATGATGGCATTGTGCAGGCTTGGCTCGACCCATGCACGCGGGCGCCCGTCTCCCGACAGGCGCAGGATCGTGGTGGCGGCCTCGGATGCACCGGGCGGGTCGGGGGCCACCTGGCTCGTCGATTGCGCGGCCCCGAAGGCGGCAGTCAGCGCGACGCAGGCTGCCGCTGCGGCCCCGCGCACGGGTCGCAGGGGCGGTGCGACCAGGGCCGCAGCGGCCAGAATCAGCCCCGCGCTCCAGGCCGGCAGGAAGTAGCGCGGGATCAGCAGGCTGGTGTGCAGGCTGATCAGCAACAGCGTCCCGCCCAGCCCGATGCAAAGTCCCCCCAGCACGATCCCCGCCGCCGATCCGCGCAACCGCCAAAGGCCCCACAGCGCCAGGATCGGCAGGGCAAGGGCCAGCCCCCCCCGGGCGCCGTGCAGGGGTCCACCCGGCAAGCGCGGGTCGGGGTAGGCCGCGGTTTCCCCGGTCGCCAGCCCCAAAGCCAGCCGTTCAAGGCTTGCCCGACCGAAGGTATTGTAGCGTTCGGCCCAGTAACTTCCCGCCTGATCCGCGGCATGGGGAAGGCTGACGAACGCCGCCATCAGGACAACGGCGGTCAGCGGAAGGGCCGAGGCGCGCAGCCATGTCCTGCGGAATGCCGCGTTCCGACGCAGTCGCGACACGGCCATCGGCGCCAATGCCACCGCGAGGAAGGCCAGAACACCGGCGCTCAGGGTGACGACGGCACAGGCGAAGCCCAGCGCATGGGCACGCAGGGCCCAGCGCGGGGCAGGGGCGCCACCGGCCCGCACCAGGTCCATCGCGCCGGCGACACCGATGGCAAGGGCCAGCATCAGGAACCCGTAGGGCCGGGCGTTCAGCGCCCATTGCACATGCACCGCCGATGCCGCGATCAACAGGCCGCCCGCCAGGCCCGCGGCCAGTCCGACATGCCGCGCCACCGCCCAGGCCAGCACTCCCGCCGCGGCCGCATCGCAGGCCGACGCCAGCGCGCGCAGCGCCACCGCATCATGCGGCGGCAGGGGCAGCGCCTTCATGATCAGGAACCAGACCGGCGAATGGCCCTGCAACATCCGCTCGGCCACCATGTCGCCCCAGCCCCGCGACAGGGCGAACAGCGTATACATCTCGTCCAGCCAGGGCGGCCGCACCGTCAGGCCGGGCAGCCGGACCGCCAGCGCCGCCACCGCCACGACAAGCCCGATCACCAGCGCGGCCCTGTTCATGTCCTGCGCCATCGTCCTCCGCACGCGGACCCGCTGCCCCGACCCGCAGATCACCCGCATTTCCCGCGCTTGGCAATCGTTCCCGCCGCCGCTAGGGTCCGCGCGCTTTCGCGGGGGGCTGGTCCCCCGCACTACCCGGGAGTTGCGCGATGTTCCGAGGCTCGATGCCGGCGCTGGTGACGCCGTTCGTGGATGGCGAGCTGGATCTCGACACGCTGAAAGCCCTTGTGGACTGGCAGATCGACCAGGGCAGCCACGGCATCGTGCCGGTCGGCACCACCGGCGAAAGCCCGACGCTGAGCCACGAGGAACACGAGACCGTGGTCGAGGTCGTGGTGCAGGCCGCGAAGGGCCGCGTGCCGGTGATCGCCGGGGCCGGGTCGAACAACACCCGCGAAGGCATCCGCCTGATGCGCCATGCCGAAGCCGTGGGCGCCGACGCGGCGCTGGTCGTGACACCCTATTACAACAAGCCGACCCAGGCAGGCCTGATCGCGCATTACACCGCGCTGCACGACTGCTGCCGCCTGCCCATCGTCATCTACAACATCCCCGGCCGCAGCGTCGTCGACATGACGCCGGCCACCATGGGCGAACTGGCGAAACTGCCCCGGATCGTTGGCGTCAAGGATGCGACCGGCAGGATCGAGCGGGTCAGCCAGCAGCGCGCCGCCTGTGGCGCCGATTTCATCCAGCTCTCGGGTGAGGACGCCACTGCGCTCGGCTTCAACGCCCACGGCGGTACGGGCTGCATCAGCGTCACCGCGAACGTCGCCCCGCGCCTCTGCGCCGCGTTCCAGGAGGCGACGCTTGCGGGCGACTACAAGGCGGCGCTCGAGTATCAGGACCGCCTGATGCCCCTGCACGAGGCGATCTTCCTCGAACCCGGCCTTGCGGGCGCGAAATACGGGATGTCGCTGCTGGGGCTGTGCAGCCCCGAGGTGCGCCTGCCGCTGGTCGGCCTGACTGAGGCTACCCGCGACACGATCCGCGCCGCCATGGTGCATGCGGGTCTGCTCAACTGACCGACGCGGCCCTCGCCTCGCGCGCGAACCTGGTCGGCGCGGGCTTCCTGACGCTGTCGATGGCCGCCTTCGCGGTCGAGGATGCGCTCTTGAAGGGGGCGGCAGTCACCCTGCCGGTCGGCCAGATCCTGATGATCTTCGGGGCCGCGGGGATGGTCGTGTTCGCGGGCCTCGCCCGCGCGCGGGGGCAGGCGCTGTTCCCGGCGGTCGCTGCCAGCCCGGCCGTTGCCATCCGCGCACTGTTCGAAGTTGCGGGCCGGGTGTTCTTCACGCTCGCCTTCGTGCTGACGCCGCTGACCCAGGCCTCGGCCATCCTGCAGGCCGCGCCCTTGGTCGTGGTGGCGGGTGCCGCGCTCTGGTTCGGGGAACGGGTAGGCTGGCGGCGCTGGACGGCGGTTGCCGTGGGCTTCGCCGGGGTCCTGGTCATCCTGCGCCCGGGGCTGGAGGGGTTCAGCGCCCTGTCGCTCTTGGCAGTGGCGGGGATGCTGGGCTTTGCGCTGCGCGATCTCGCCACCCGCGCGATGCCCGCCGCCTTGGGCAACTTCACGCTCGGGGCCTACGGGTTCGCGGCGATGGTGCCCGCGGGGGCGGGGCTGATGGCCGTTCTGGGCACACCGCCTGTCGCGGTAGGGCCTGCCGCGGCCCTCGCGCTGGTGGCGGCGACGGGTGTCGGCGTGCTGGCCTACTGGGCGCTGACCACGGCCATGCGCACGGGCGAGATCGCGGCTGTCGCCCCGTTCCGCTATACCCGGCTGGTGTTCGCCATGCTGGTCGGGATCGCCGTGTTCGGCGAACGCCCCGACGCGGCAACCCTGATCGGCAGCGCGATCGTCGTGGCGGCGGGCGTGTTCACCCTCGCACGCTCCAGGCGTCTGGCCGTTCCGGGCTGACCCACGGGCGGCTGGGTGCC
>CAYYOE010000053.1:0-1486 GCA_964473055.1 uncultured Rhodobacterales bacterium
CGAGACGCCGATCCCGGTCAGTGGCGTCGCCGTGGATACCCCGGTCATGCGCTAGTGCCAGACGTCAGACCGAGGCCTCCCGCGCCGCGGTCTCGGCAGGGGCGGCGCGTGGTTGTTACCGACTGGCGACCACCTCGCGCAGCAAGGGCGTGATCCGACGAACCGTGGCGCGGCGGTTGCGTTCCTCGGCCTCCAGTGTCGGTACCAGCAGGGCGCTTTCGCCGTAACCCTGCACTACCATGTTCTCGGGCGGGACACCGAAGAACTGGGTCAGGGCCAGCGCAACCGACTCGGCCCGTCGGTCGGACAGCGCGAGGTTGAACTCGGCCGCCCCCACCGCATCGGTGTGCCCTTCCACAAGGAACACCTCGCGCGGGTTCGCCGCGATCAACTGCCCCATCGCCTGGCCAAGCGCCAGCAACCGCCCCGCCTGTTCCGGCGCAATGGCGGACGACCCTGTCGCGAAGGTGATCTCGACCTCGATCGCGGGCGCGAGTTCGCGGACCGGCCGGATTTCACGGACCTGGCGCAAGGAGAACCGCACCTCGCCCGCCCGCGCCGCGTCCTCGGCCCGCAGACGCTCCAGCGCGCGGGCCAGGGCATCCGTCTCGCGAGACTGGATCTCGTCCAGCGTCAGGGCGGGCGCGGGGGCCGGCAGGCGCGTCACGTCGATCCGCTCTTCTGGGATCGTGTCGTCAAACAGCATGACTTCCGTACCATCCGGCAAGATGCGCGACCGTCGCAGGACACGTCCGTCGGCCGCAAGGATCGTCTCGATCCGGCTGCCGTCCTCGCGCGTGACGAAGGTGCGCGACGACCCATCGTCGAAGGTTTCGGTCCGCACACGGCTGCCGGGCTGGCGCAGCAGCGCGTCCTCGTCCTTCAGAACCGTGAGCGCGCCGCGATCATCCTGCACCACGACGCGGTCGCCAGAATTGGCGACAACGCGGTTGCCGTTGTTCAGGATCGTGCCCACGGCCACCGCGCCAAGACCCACGATCAGGGCCTTCTCGAAGTCCGACAGGCCGCGGTCGCCCTGCCGTCCGCTGCGGTCGCGGCCGCTGACGGTGGTGGCGAAGTCCTCGGACGCCGAGCGCGCCGTCTCGTCAGTCACGACCTGCTCGATGACCTCGGTCGCTGCGACAGGGGCATCGCCGTCAAGTGCCCCGGCTGCGGCGGTTGCGGGCGGCTCCTCGACAAGGACGGGTTCGGGCTCGGGCGGCAGTGCAGCCTCGGGGGGCTGCTCCGGCACGGGTTCGGCTGCAGGCTCGGGCACGGGCACGGGCTCGGGCTCGGGCTCGGGCTCGGGCGCCAGGGGCGCGGCGTCGGATGGCGCGGTGTCCGGTTCGACTTCGGCTTCAGGTTCGGTCGTCGGATCGGGCGCGATGACGGGCTCCTCGGCGGGTTCAGCGGGTACGGGCTGGCCCTCTGCCTGAGGCTCGGGCGTCGGCTCAGGCTCCGGCTCGGGCGTCGGCTCAGGCTCCGG